>CANRBE010000023.1 GCA_947628785.1 uncultured Bacilli bacterium | reverse complement strand
AATTAGAAGTTTCATTTAATGTCTTTAGCATTTCTTTTGGATAAACTATTTTATCAGCTTGAGCTCTTAAAGCTTGTACTGCTGGTCCTTTTTTATAATTTAACATTTTTATCTGTAATTTAGCTTTATCTGCATTTTTACCCATTTGTCCACCTAAAGCATCTATTTCTCTTACGACAATTCCTTTAGCTGAACCTCCAATAGATGGATTACATGGCATATCAGCAATATTTTTTATATTTCCCGTTACTAGTAAAGTTTTATGATTTAATCTTGCACTTGCTAAAGCAGCTTCACATCCAGCATGTCCGCCTCCAACAACAATTATCTCATATTCCATAATGGTCACTTCCTTTTAATTAAACGTTTTAATTATACTATTTTATATTATAAAATACAATATTTCTTTTTATTTTTGTTCTAAAATTTTGTTATTGACATTTACTTAAATATAGACTAAAATATTTATTTGTCAAGGAGGTTAAAAAATGATTGAACCAACTAATAAAACAATTACTGTTGTTTATAAAAAAGATATGGATATAATTCCTAGTGTAGCTCCAAGCTATATTATAACTAAAGTCAATTTTAAAGAACAACTTCTTATAAAAAAAATAAAAGAACTATATAATAAAGGTATATCCAAAAAAGAAATAATAAAATTAACTAAATTAAATAGACATTTAGTAAATGAATATTTAAAAAAACCATTTTATTTTAATATTAATTCTGATATTGATTATTTTAATATTTCATCTTTACCAAGTACTTATTTAAATCATTTAGAAGAATTAAATGATTACTTGTGTTATGACTTTGATAGTTTAGACAAATTTAGTCAAAATTTATTTGATGATATATCTATTAAATACGAATTACAAGATAATGGATTATATACATTAGGGGATAGAATATATAAAATAAAAAGAAAAACAACAAAACAGGTTTAACTTTAAAACCTGTTTTTATTTACCTAGGCAAAACCTAGAAAATAAATTGTCAATTAATTCATCTTCATAAGTTTTACCAATTATCATTCCTAATAAATTCCATGCTTCTTTTAAATCTATTTCTGAAATATCAGTTGGCATTTTATTATTAATACACTCTAAAGAAGATTGTAAACTATCTTTAGCTTGTTTTAATAAAGCAATACTTCTAGCATTAGTTAGATAAGTTAAGTCTTTAGTTTCTAATTTATTTTGATTAAATAAATTAGTTATTTCATCTTTAAGTTCATCTATTCCAATTTTTTCTTTAGCACTTATTTTAACAATTGGATATGGTATATCTATATTGATATCATTATTTAAATCTATTTTATTAATAACTACTATAACTTTTTTATCTTTGATATTTTTTAATAATTCTAAATCCTCTTTATCATAACTAGAACTGTCTATTAAATATAAAATTAAATTAGCTTTACTTATTAAATCTAAACTTTTTTTTACACCTATTTCTTCTATTTTATCATCTGTTTTTCTAATACCAGCTGTATCCATCATATCTAATATAATACCACCAATATTAATACTACCTTCAACAACATCCCTAGTTGTTCCAGGTATTGATGTTACAATAGCTTTTTCTTCTTCTAATAAAGTATTTAATAAACTACTTTTACCAACATTAGGTTTACCTAAGATAATAGTTTTTATTCCATTTTTTAAGATAATTCCATCTTCACTATTTTTTAAAATAATATCTATTTTTTTTAAAATGTTTTGAACACCATTTTTTAATCTATCATTAGTTAATAAATTAGCTTCATCATATTCAGGATAATCAATACTTACTTCTATAAAGGTAAGTAATTCGACAATCTCTTGTCTTAAATCTTCAATTTTATTTGATATACTACCAGTTAATTGATTTAAAGCAAGTGACATATTACTTTCTGTTTTAGCTTCAATTACATCCATAACAGCTTCTGCCTCAAGTAAATCAATTCGACCATTCAAAAAAGCTCGTTTAGTAAATTCTCCTGGTTCAGCTACTTTGCATCCTTTTCTTATTAGTAATTCCATAACTTTTTTAGTAGTCATAATACCACCATGACAATTTATTTCTACAACATCTTCTCTTGTAAATGTTTTAGGAGCTTTCATAACAGTTACCAAAACTTCATCAATTATTTTCTTATCTTCCTTTATATATCCATAATGAACAGTATGGCTATTTACTTTTGTTAAATCATGTCCACTAAAAATACTATTTACTATCTCTATTGCTTCATCTCCACTTACTCTGACTATAGATATGGCACCTACACCTAAAGAAGTTGATATTGCTACTATTGTATCTTCCATTACTATTTTCCTTTCTTATTTAAACCAAAAGTTTTAGACAAACTTTCTTTTTCAATAAAATCTATTGATACTATTTTATCGACAAAACTTACTAACCATGCTTCTTTATATTTAGGAGGTACTTTATTTAATGGAAACATATGTCTTAAAATTATATTATCAATTATAGGATTCATATAATCTTCAAAATAATTATACGCATTATCTCTAGCTTCTTTAGCATGAACAAAGCCATGTTTTTTTAATAAAGGTTTTTTTTCTATATTTTCCATCCATGGTTGATAATAAAAATCATGAAGTAATCCTCCTATGGCAACACTTCTACTGTCCATATTAAATTTTAAAGAAAACTGATAAGCAAGCATTGACACTTTTAAACAATGGTCATACAATGATGTATCACCGTGGTGTCGCCAATTTTTTCGTTTTATAAATTCTTCATGATTTAATATAGGATAAACAATGTCAAAATATTGTTTCATATAATCATATTTTTCAAATAATGTTTTCATTTTTTCACCCTTACGATTAATATCCTAGTAAATACTAGGATATTTTTTTATGGTACATATTTCATTACTATATGTCTTTCTTTACCTTCACCAGTACTTTCAGTTGTTACATGCTCCATATCTTGTATCATAGTATGTATAATTCTTCTTTCATATGAATTCATTGGGTCAAGAGCAATATCTTCTTTAGTATTAATTACTTCTTTAGCTATTTTTCTAGCACTGTTTTCAAGGCGATTTATTTTCTTTTGTTTATAATTAGAAATATCAATATTTATTTTAATTGGTATTCCTGTTTGAACTAATAATGATTGTCTTACAATAGATTGTAAACTATCTAAATTCTTTCCATTTTTACCAATTAAGTTTTGGTTATATTCTGGTGAGACTATCATAACTTGAATAATATCATCTTGAAGTTTTACTTCTTGTTGCATAGGAATATTCATTTTTTCAGATAAATCTTTAAAATATTTTCTTAAATAATTAACAATATCATTATAACTAATTACACTTAAAATACATTTTGGACTTTTAAATAATTTACCACTAATATATTCTTCATCAATAATTAAATTATCAATATCTGTTTTAAAATAATCTAATGCTTGTTTTAATGCTTCATCTTTATTTTTGGCTTCAAATTTTTTTCTTTCTATCATCTTTTTTACCTCTTTTCACCATTAAGTTTTGAATTATTGTCAATACTTGAGAAGTTATCCAATATATAGCTATTCCTGATGAAATTGATAGGGCAGCTATTGTTATAAAAATTACCATCATATTTCTCATCATATTCATTTGTTGTTGTTGTTCTTCTCCCATTGTTGCACCACTATTTAATTTAAATGAAAAATAAGTTGATAGTGGTAATAAAATAATTAAGATTAGATATTGCATATGTCCACCAGCTAAAGCTGTTATTGGACTAGTTCCTAATTGAAAACTTAAAAAGTTTTGTTCAAATATAGCTGGTATTCTACTTATTGCTTCATAAAAAGCAAAGAATAATGGTATTTGAAAGAAAGAGAATAAACAACCAGATAATGGAGAAATATCATACTTTTTATAAATCATCATCATTTCTTGACTCATCATCATTCTACTTTGTTGGTCAGTTTTATTACGATATTTTTTTTCTAGTTTGTTTAATTCTGGTTGAGCTTTTTGAAGATTTTCTGATTGCATTGCAGTTTTTTTAGTAAAAGGCCATACTACTAACCTTATTAATATAGTAACAATAATTAAAGCTAAACCATAATTTTTTACCAATATACCAGTTTTAATTATTATCCAAGCTAGTGGTCTTACAAATATAGTTGTCCAAATTCCGTCATATGAACCAACAATTTTCATTTTTTCACAATCTTGTAATTTATCAAATTTAACTGATTTTAATAATTCCTGTTGTTTTTTTTCACTCAATTTTAATTTTTTATCAGCTAAAGTATTTTTATACATTTTTTCATTTTCTTTTGTCTTACAAATAATATTCTTAACTAACATTTGTCCTGTCTGTTCATTTTTTACTTGAACTTTGTTTGCTTTGATATATTTAGTACAACCTGTCAAACTAAATATACAAATACATACAACAAATAGTTTGATAAACTTTTTCATTTTTTCACCTCATTTAAATTTTTTTGTAAATCTTCTTTCATTTCACTAAAAGTTGCATTTAAAATACTTTTCTTTACTATTATAATACAATTAAACCCATTTTGATAGTCTAATGTAGAAATTATATGCCTAATTCTTCTTTTATATTTATTTCTTGTAACTGCATTTCCAATTTTTTTACCAACAGAAATACCAAAATGATATGTATCCATATTATTTCTTTCTATATATATATAATAGTATTTTGTTTTTTTAGAACTATTGTTTTTGATAATTCTTGTAAAATCTCTACTTGATTTTAAACTATTTTTCTTTTTCATCCATCTCACCTAAATTCCAAAAAAACCACAATTTTGTGTGGTTTTTAGCGTGCTAAAACTTTTCTACCTTTTTTTCTTCTTCTAGTAACTATTCCAGAATCCATTCTTGAAAAAAATCCTTGTTTTTTACTTCTTTTTCTATTATTTGGTTGATAAGTTCTTTTCATTTAAACACCTCCAATTTTTTTTCGGTTTGCTTTTAACATTATATAAATTTTTTATTGTTTTGTCAATGAAAAATAAAGTATTTATTTGATATTTGAATGTTTTTTATTTATTTTATATTCATTATATTAATATACTTCTAAAAATTTATATTAAAAAAAGTTTTGAACATGATATTTTTTTCTAAATTCGACAATTTTCGATAAAAAAATTTTTTTTTACAAAGTTTTGAACATAAAATCGACTTAATTTTACATAACTTAATAAAGTTTTGAACATTTTTGTGTATAAAACTTTCAACATTTTATTTATTTACATTAGTTTTCTACACATTTATGTTCAAAAGTATGATTTATGATGTTATTTAAAGTAATTTTTATGTTCAAAACTTTATTTATTTGTTTTTTTCTTACTTTTGTCTTTTATTTTCAATAAAAATAAGATAAAATAAGTGTAGAACTGGTGGTGTTATAATGGATAAAGAAAAACTTTGGAATTCATTTCTTGAAAAAATAAAACCAGAGTTAAATCATGTATCTTATGAAACCTGGTTTGCTGAAAGTAAGTTATACTCATTGGATGAAGAAAAAGCCCAAGTTCTTGTTCCGTATCCAGTAGTTAAAAAAACTATTGTTCAAAATTATTATAATTTTGTTGTTGATACTTTTACAGAAATAACTGGTACTAACTTTAAATTTGAATTTGTTACTCCCGAAGAATTAGAAACAAATATTTCTATCAATACTGATGAAATAGGAGTACCACCATCTTTAATTTTTGAATCAAATTTAAAAGCTAAGTATACTTTTGATAATTTTATTGTTGGAGAGAGTAATAGATTAGCTAAAGTTACAGCCTTTGCTGTAGCTGAACATCCTGGTACTATGTATAATCCATTATTTATATATAGTTCTAGTGGACTTGGTAAAACACATCTTATGCATGCGATTGGAAATTATATAGTTCAAAACTCTAAAAACAAAGTTTTATATGTTACTTGTGAACAATTTGTTGATGATTTTATCGGAATATCAAGAAAAAAAAATAAAAACAATAATTTTGATACTGTCGAACTTTTTAAAAAAAAGTACCGTGATATTGATGTATTAATAATTGATGATATACAATACTTGGGTACTGCCAATCAAACTCAACAAGAATTTTTTAATACTTTTAATGCATTACATGGTAATGATAAACAAATTATTATCTCATCTGATAGATCTCCAGAAGATTTAAAACTTTTAGAGGAAAGACTAAGAACAAGATTTACAATGGGATTAACTATTGATATTTTACCACCAGACTTTAATTTAAGAATGGAAATTATTGATAACAAAGTAGCTGGTCATCAACTGAGTTTTCCATTTCCTCAAAATGTTAAAGAGTTTATTGCTTCTAATTGTACTAGTGATATAAGAAAACTTGAAGGAACCATTACTAGAGTAGTAGCTTATGCAACCATGATGAATGCTGGTAAAATTGATTTAGAGCTAGCTAAAGAAGCTTTAAGAGATCATTTTAAAGATTCTACTTCATCAAAAAACAAAATTCAACAAGTACAACAAGTAGTTTCTGAACATTATAATATATCTTTAGATGATATAAAAGGGACTAAAAGACAATCATCGATAAATATTCCACGGCAAATTGCTATGTATATTTGTCGAGTTGCTTATGATGAACCACTTGCTAAAATAGGAATTGAATTTGGAGGTAAGACACATACAACAGTAATGCATTCAGTAAATAAAATAAAAGAACAGATAAAAGAAAATTCTAGTTTGGAAATAGAAATTCAAAAACTGATTAAACAAATTAATTAATGTTTAAAAATATTTTTTATAAACAACTTTTGAACATGAAAAATTGTTGTGATAAAAAGAAATATGCAAGTTTTGAACATTTTCTACATCTATAATAAAAATAATAATAAATATAATAAAAAAAGGAGAATTTTATGAACTTAGAAATTAAACAATCAATATTAATGGAATACTTAAACTATGTAATAAGGGGTATAAGTAATAAAAATATGATACCAGTTTTAAACTGTATAAAATTTGAATTAAAAGAAGAAGGGTTATATTTATTAAGTACAGATAATGATATTGCTATTAAAGCATTCATTGATAAAAAAGAAATAGAAAAAATAAATAGTTATGGTGAGATATTAGTATCAGGTAGATATATATATGAAATAGTAAAAAAATTACCTAATGAAATAATAAAAATAGAAGAAGTTATCGATAATAAAATTATTATTGAAACTAATAAATCTTCAACAAATTTAAATTGTAACATTCCAAATGAATTTCCTATATTAGATTTAAGTGATAGTAAAAATCCTATTCAAATGGATAAAACAATGCTTAAAAATGTTATTAGACAAACAGCTTTCGCATCATCAAATCAAGAATCAAATCCAATATTAACTGGTATAAACTTCAAATGTTCTGGTAAAGTTATGGAAATAAGTGCTACTGATTCATACCGAGTTAGTAAAAAAGATATTATTTTAAAAGAAGAAGTTAAAGAAGCAATTAATATTGTAATACCAACTAAAAATTTAAATGAACTTATAAAACTTATAAATGAAGAAGAAGAAGAAATAAACATTCATATATTTAATAATAAAGTAATTTTTAAATTTGATAATATAATATTTATGTCAAGACTTATTAATGGAAGTTTTCCAAACTTACCTGCTTTAATACCAACAGAGTTTCTATTGACAATTGAAGTTGATTTTAAAGAATTTTATGATGCTTTAGACAGAGCTTCATTATTTACTAATGAAGAAGATAAAAATACAATAAATTTAGTAACTAAAGATAATGAAATTCAAATATCATCTAATATACCAGAGATTGGTAATGTTGAAGAAATAATCGAAGCAGTTAAAAATAATGATGAAAATATCAAAATAGCTTTCTCATCCAAATACATGATGGACGCTGTTAAAGCTTTAGAGTGTGAGAGAATTATTTTGATGTTTAGTGGAGAAATAAAACCAATAGTAATTAAAAATGTTGATGATAATAACTTGTTAGAATTGATTGTCCCAATAAGAACAGTATAAAAATTACTGTTTTTTTTATTTTTCGACAAATTTCTTAATAATCATGGTGTTTAATATAAAACTTAACAGGAGGGATTTTATGAATAGTCAATATAAAATAACTAGTGAAACATTAGCTATAATATCTATAAGTAGTAATAGAGCTCATATTTTAGAAAAGAAGGATGAATTTATTATTTTTAAATCAGCTTATGATATTATAAATGAAAATTGTATTAGATATGGTAGTTCATATGATGGTAGAAAAGAAGGAACAAAATATTTAACAGGAGCTTATTATAAACCACCGATTTTAGTTGAAGAAAATAGTAATACGGTATTCTTTCCAACTAAATCTCCAAAACATTCTGGATGTATTTGGTTTAATTTAGAAAATCTTGAAAGAATAGAAAAAAATAAAGATATGGTCAAAGTAATCTTTAAAACAGGTTCTTTCATTAACATTAAAGCTTCATATTACACTATCGAAAACCAATATCTAAAAGCAACTCTATTACAATCAGTTTCACAGAAGTTAAAATTAACCAAAAATAAGGATTAAACTAGAAAAATTCTTATTTTTTCTTTGAATTTATGATATAATATTAATTGTGTATAGGAGTACACAGATTAGTCATATTTTAAAAAAATAGGCTTTTTTTCGCAAAAGAGGTGATTCATGTATTTTAAAAGTATTAAAATTACAAATTTTAGAAACTATGAAACACTTTCTTTAGACTTACATAAAGGGATAAACATATTATATGGAAAAAATGCTCAAGGGAAAACAAATTTATTAGAAAGTATTTATGTATTAGGACTTACTAAGTCTCATCGAGATTTTATTGACCATGATCTTATTAAAAATGGTGAAAAAAATGCTTCTATTGAAGGTGTTTTAAAAAAAGATTTATTTCCAACTACTATGAAAATAAATATAAGTCAGTATGATAAAAAATTAGAACTTGATAATACAAGGATAACTAAACATAGTCTTTATTTATCAAAAGCTAATATTATAATATTTTATCCAGATGATTTAGAACTTATTAAAGGTTCACCTACTATTAGAAGAAGATATTTGAATTTAGAAATAAGTCAGTTAGATTCATCTTATTATGTTATTTTAAATGATTTTAGAAAAATTTTAAAAATGCGAAATGATTATTTAAAAAAAATATCTAATTTAGAATATTATGATACAAATTATTTAGAAGTCTTAAATAAATACTATGTTGATAAAGCATATATGTTATTTAAAATGCGAAAAAAATTTATTGAAAGAATGAATGAATATAATAAAAAAATATTTGAAACATTATCACAAATACCTAATTTTCATTTAGTTTATAAAAGTAGTTTTGATTTAACATTAACTGATGAAAAAGAAATCAAAGAAGCTTTTATGAAAAAAATGGAACATGTATTTCTAACTGAAAAAAAGTTAAAAATGACTTTACTTGGACCACATCGTGAAGATTTTATGTTTTATACAGATGATATTGATTTAAAAAAATATGGTTCGCAAGGACAACAAAGAATGGCTGTTATAGCTATTAAACTATCAGAAATAGAAATATTTAAAAAGTATAAAAATGTTACTCCTATTTTGCTTTTGGATGATGTATTTAGTGAATTAGACAAAAGAAAAAAAAATAATTTGTTAAAATATATCAAAAAAAGTGTTCAAACAATTATAACAACAACTGATTTAACAACTATACATAAAAAAATAAAAGAAAATGCTAAATTAATAGAAATTGAAAATGGAAAAATTAAACATATAGAAGAGGTGAAAACAAATGGAAGAAAAAAATGAACATTATGATGCATCCGATATTCAAGTCTTAGAAGGACTAGAAGCAGTAAGAAAAAGACCTGGTATGTATATTGGTACTACTGATGTCAAAGGATTACATCATTTAGTTTGGGAAATAGTTGATAATGCAATCGATGAAGCTTTGGCAGGATATTGTAATAATATTGAAATAATTATCAATAAAGATAATTCTATTACTGTCAAAGATGATGGAAGAGGTATACCAGTAGAAATTCACCCTAAAACAGGAATGTCAACGGTTGAAACAGTTTATACTGTCTTACATGCTGGTGGAAAGTTTGGAAATGGTGGATATAAAGTTGCTGGTGGACTTCATGGAGTTGGAGCAAGTGTTGTTAATGCCTTAAGTAGTTGGGTTAATGTAAGAGTTTATAAAAATGGTAAAATATATGATGCAAAATTTGAAAATGGTGGTAAAGTTTTAGAAAAACTTCATGAAGTAGGAGAATGTTCAATAGATAGAACTGGAACTACTGTATCATTTAAACCAGATGCTACTATTTTTGACACGGATATATATAATTATGAAACTTTAAAAGTAAGAGTAAGGGAATTAGCTTTTTTAAATAAAGGTTTAAGAATTACATTAAGGGATGATAGAGATAATGAAGATACAACTGGTGAAACATTTATTTATGAAGGTGGTATTAGTGAATATGTTAAATATCTAAATTCTACTAAAACACCAATCCATAATCAAATAATTCATTTAGAAGGAGAAGAAAATGATATTTTCTTTGAAGTAGCATTACAATATAATTCTGGTTACACAGATAGTATTTATTCCTTTGTTAATAACATTAATACCCATGATGGGGGAACTCATGAAGAGGGAGTTAGAAGAGCTTTAACAAGAATAATTAATAATTATGCTAGAAAAAATAACATTTTAAAAGAAAAAGATGAATCACTAACTGGTGATGATGTTAAAGAAGGATTAACAATGATAATATCTTGTAAACATCCTAATCCTCAATTTGAAGGACAAACTAAGGGAAGACTTGGCAATTCAGAAGTAAGAAAACTAGCTGATAATGTTTTTTCTGGTGAGTTTGAAAGATTTTTACTTGAAAACCCAGACGAAGCAAAAATAATTGTCGATAAAGCAATTACTGCATCTCATGCGAGAGTAGCTGCTAAAAGAGCTAGAGAATTGACTAGAAGAAAAGGTGGCTTGGAACTTACTAATCAATGGGGAAAACTAGCTGACTGTTCTTCTAAAGACCCAGTTGAATCAGAAATATTTATAGTCGAAGGTGATTCAGCAGGTGGTCAAGCCAAACAAGGTAGAGATGCTAAAACTCAAGCTATTTTACCACTTAGAGGAAAAATATTGAATGTAGAAAAAGCTAGATTAGATAGAATTTTAGGAAATGAAGAAATAAGAAGTATGATAACTGCTTTTGGAACCGGAATTGGTGATGAATTTAATATAGATAAATTAAGATATCACAAAATAATTATCATGACCGATGCCGATGTTGATGGTTCTCATATTAGAACACTTCTTTTAACCCTATTTTACCGCTTTTTTAGACCTATTATTGAAAAAGGGCATGTCTATGTAGCTCAACCACCTTTATATAAGATAAAACACGGTAAAACGTTTAAATTTGTTTTAACCGATGAAGAGAAAGATAATTATATAGCATCACTACCACCTACAACTAAATATGTCGTAAACAGAAACAAAGGATTAGGTGAAATGGACAAAGAAGAACTTTGTTTAACAACTATGAATATTGAACATCGAACTTTGAGAAAAATTACTATTGAAGATGCTATATTAGCTGACCAAGTATTTGAAACATTGATGGGCGAGGAAGTAGAACCAAGAAGAAAATTTATTGAAGAAAATGCCACTTATGTAGAAAATTTGGATATATAGAGGTGATAATATGGATAGAGATAAATTAGATACAAAAAATATAGTTGAAGAAATGCAAAAATCATTTCTTGAATATTCAATGAGTGTTATTATATCAAGGGCTATACCAGATTTAAGAGATGGATTAAAACCTGTTCACCGTAGAATTTTATATACAATGTTAGAATCTGGATTTACTCCTGATAAGGAATATGTAAAATGTGCTAAAACTGTTGGGGCTGTTATTGGTAATTACCATCCTCATGGAGATACAGCAGTTTATGATGCTATGGTTATTATGGCTCAAGATTTTAGTTATCGTCATCCTTTGATAGATGGACATGGTAACTTTGGAGCAATTGATGGAAGTCAAGCAGCCGCTTATCGTTATACAGAATCAAGAATATCTAAAATAGCTATGGAATTAGTAAGAGATATCAACAAAAATACAGTTGACTTTGTTGATAACTTTGATGCATCAAGAAAAGAACCATCAGTTTTACCTTCTAGATTTCCAAATATTTTAGTAAATGGACAAATGGGTATAGCTGTTGGTATGGCGACTAATATTCCACCACATAATCTAGGAGAAGTAATAGATGGATGTATTGCTTATATTGATAATCCAGATATTGATACCGTAGGACTTATGCAATATATTAAAGGTCCAGATTTTCCAACAGGTGGAAGTATTTTAGGAAATAGTGGTATTAAAAAAGCTTATGAAACTGGAAAAGGAACTATTTCTGTTCGAGGTAAAGTTGATATAGTAGAAAAGAAAGATAGATATGAATTAATTATTACTGAGGTTCCTTATAAAGTAAATACTTCTACTTTAATAACTAAAATAGCTGAATTAGTAAGGGATAAAATTATTGATGGTATTGCAGATTTACGAGAAGAAACATCGTTTGATGATGGAATGAAAATAGTAATAGAACTTAAAAGGGACGCTAATCCTAATATAGTTTTAAATAACTTATATAAACATACACCTTTACAATCATCATATGGTATTAATATGTTGATGCTTGACCAAGGAACTCCTAAAATATTAGGTCTTAAAGATGTTATAAGTAAATATATTGATTTTCAAAGAGAGGTTATTTATCGCCGAACTAAATTTGATTTAGATAAGGCTTTAAATAGAGCTCATATTTTGGAAGGTTTAAAAATCGCTTTAGATAATATAGATGATGTTATTAAAATAATTAAAGAGTCAAAAAGTGATGTAATTGCTAAGGAACAGTTGAGTAATAAATATGGTTTAGATGATATTCAAACTGAAGCAATTCTTGAAATGAGATTGCGTAGATTAACTGGATTAGAGAAAGAAAAAATAATTAAAGAATTAGAAACTTTGTTAGAACTTATTAAAAATTTAAAGGAAATTTTAGCTAGTGACGAAAGAATTTATCAAATAATTAAAGAAGAATTAAAGGAAATTAAAGAAAAATACGCTGAAGAAAGAAAGACAATAATTGATATGACAGCTCTAGATTATATAGAAGATGAATCTTTAATTCCTGTTGAAGATATCGTTGTTACTTTAACTAATAAAGGTTATGTAAAAAGAGTAGCAAGTATAAATTATCGTAGTCAAAATCGTGGTGGTGTAGGCATTAAAGGTATGAGTACAAATGAAGAAGACTTTGTTGAACATATGATTTCAATGACTACTCATGACTATATTTTATTCTTTACTAATAAAGGTAAAGTATATCGTATGAAAGGTTATGAAGTACCTGCTTATGCAAGACAATCAAAGGGCTTGCCAATTGTAAACTTATTACCAATAGAAAAAGATGAAGCAGTTAAAGTAATGTTTACCATTGGAAAAGAAGAACAAAACAAATATATTGTATTTTGTACACAAAATGGTTTGATAAAAAGAACCAATATAAGAGAATTTGAAAATATTAGAAGTAATGGTAAAATAGCAATTACTTTAAGAGATAATGATGAACTTATTTCTGTTAAAAAAACTAGTGGTGATAACGAAATTTTAATGGCATCATCAAATGGTCGGATGATTAGATATCATGAAAGTGAAATAAGAATAACTGGTCGTACTGCCACAGGTGTTAGAGGTATTTCGATGGATAATGGAATATGTGTTGGTTGTGAGATAGCTAATAAAGGACAACAAATTTTAGTTGTAACTGAAAATGGTTATGGAAAACAAACTCCTTTAGATGAATATAGAATGACCCATCGAGGTAGTAAGGGTGTTAAAGCTTTAAATGTTACTGAAAAAAATGGTAATATTGTAGCCTTTAAGACTGTAAATGGTGATGAAGATTTAATGATTATTACTAATAGTGGAATGATTATTAGAATGCCTATTGAACAGATATCAACAACTGGTCGTGTTGCTCAAGGAGTAAGGTTAATTAATTTAAAGGATAATCAAAAAGTAAGTACTGTTGCTTTAGTGGATAAGTGTATGGAAGAAATAGAAGAAGAAAATTCTTAAAAATGTTTGAAAAAAAATAAAATATAGTGTATTATATTTATTGACACAACATTTATGGTTGAACCAGGTCAGAATCGGAAGATAGCAGCCTTAAAATCCTCTGAATGTGTGTGTCTTTTTTTATAGGTGGTGAAATGAATGAATTATTTATGAAAGAAGCTTATAAAGAAGCTTTAAAGGCTTTTAAGGAAAATGAAGTTCCAATTGGTTGTGTTATCGTAAAGGATAATAAAATAATAGCTAAAGGACATAATCAAAAGGAAAAGTATAATTGTGTTACTAAACATGCTGAGATAATAGCAATTGAAAAAGCATGTAAAAAACTTAAAACTTGGCATCTTAATGGTTGTTCAATTTATGTTACTGTCGAACCATGTTTAATGTGTGTAGGAGCTATTATACAATCACACATATGTTCGATATTTTATTCTATTGAAAATGAAAAATTTGGTGCTGTAAAAAGTAAATATAGTTTTATTAATTTAAATAAAATAAAAGTATATACTGGAATATTAGCAGAACCAGTACATGAAATAATGAAAAAATTTTTTATTGATAAAAGGTGAAATTAGTAAAAACAAAATTAATGTTTCACGTGGAACATAAAAGAATGAGATAAAACCAAATGTTTCACGTGGAACATAAAAGAATGAGATAAAACCAAATGTTTCACGTGGAACATAAAAGAATGAGATAAAA
>CANRBE010000022.1 GCA_947628785.1 uncultured Bacilli bacterium | reverse complement strand
TCAAATCTTCTCCTGATTTTAGGAAAGTATTATATATTTTATTGGCATACATAATATTTCTTTTTTTAACTGTATTATAATTACAGTTATTTAATTCTAAAGATATATGTTCAGTTCCATTTATCAAAACATATATATCCAATACTTTCCTTTTTACAAATTAAAAAAAAATTAAATATTTATTATACTAACTATCTTTTATTCGTAAACCTTTAGGATAATAATTTTTAAGTCTATTTTGACTAGCTTTATAAAGCCCTAAAGGATAATTATCAACAAGTAAAACACCATATCCATCTTTAACTATCCCCTTTATTTCTTCTCCTTTTAAATACCTAATAACTTCTTTATCATTAACATTCAAATTATATGTATTATAAAATAAATGTCCATAAGCCTTTACAAATTGATGATGAATTACAAACTTATTATAACTATAATCACCTACTTTAACCCCACAACATAACAAAGATAAATCAGGTATTTCTATATTTTTTTCTAAAGCAACAATATTATTTTTATATTTTTTTAAAATAAAAGGTTTATTTTTTAAATATTTACTCAATAAAACATTATATTCTTGTTCCTCTTTTTTAGATAAATTTTTTAAAACATTACAAGCTATATAAGGCTTTACATTTTGATTGTTTTTAAGTACCGCTATAAACTGTCCTTCCCCAAAAATAAAAGGATAACAACGTCTTACTTTATCAATAAAACCATTAGTAGATAACATTTTAACTTCTCTTTTAACATCCACTAAAGAAAAATCATAATTATCTATAAAACTTTTAATTACTTCTTCATTTTCCTCTTTAGAAAAAGTACAAGTAGAATAAATCAAATGTCCATTAGAATTAACTAGTAAAGAAGCTTTTTTAAGTAAATCTTTTTGTAAAATAGATAACTCTTTTACTTTATCTAAAGACCAGTTCTTTAAAGCTTCCTTGTCTTTTCTAAACATTCCCTCTCCTGAACATGGAGCATCTACTAAAACAACATCAAAATAATTTCTATATTTAACTAATAAATCATCTACTGACATAGAAGATACCAACACATTTTTTAAACCTAATCTTTCAACATTACTCAAAAGCTTTTTAGATCTTTTATAATTTACTTCATTAGCTATAACATAACCATTAGGAACTTGTTTGGATAAAATATGAGTTTTACCACCTGGGGCAGCACACAAATCTAATATCTTAAAATCATCCTTAATATCAATAGCTAAAGGTGGTAACATCGCTGATGGTTCTTGGATATAAAACAATCCAGCATGATGATAAGGATGATTGCCAAGACTTTCCATATCATAATAATAACCATCTTTAATGTTCATTTTTTCTATTCCATCAATATTTTTTAAAATATCCCCATCAGTTTTTAAAGTATTTAACTGAAAAGACTTTCTTACTTTTTCATCATAACTTTTAAGAAAAACAAAATAGTCATCTTTTAATAAATCATGCATTCTTTTTAAAAAAAGTTCATTCATAAATTAACCTAACAACTTAGCTTTTCCTTTTTCATATTCTTCTTCATTTATAACCCCTGAATCAAATAATTTTTTTAACTTAAGTAATTCATCAGCTAAAGAAGTACTATTACTATTTTTTGAATCATCACTACTATTTAATTTTTCCTTTAAATTATTACAAATAATTATAGCCTTTTCAGGCATTACTCCAATTATAACATTTTTAACTGTTGTATGTACTGTTATTACTCCATTTAAAGCCGTAGTATTCATTGTAATACCTGTTATTTGTTCTTTAGGAATAGCATAAAAATTATCCCCCATAATTCCTTGTGAAGCATATAAAAGACGATTAGTAGTTAAAGCAAAAGCATAATAATCACCAGTATCAGTATTAGTCCTATAATTAAGCATTCCAACAAAAGGATATAAAACTTTTTCATTATCTTGTAATCTATTAGCTATTAAAGCAAAATTATTTCTTAACCAAGTAGAATTTTTATTAATTTGTAAATCATTTTTTAAAACTTTTTGTTCCATTCCAATACTAGAATTATCATCATGTAATTGCTTTTTATACTCTAAAAAATTATTTTGAACATTAAGTTTCCATTGATTTCTATTTTCTTCTTTAGTTAAAAATAAAATAATACTATCTAAAACATTACTAGGTATAGCTAAAACATAAGTATTTATACTTATAATTGAACTCATTACTCCTTTACTTAATATTTCTACTTTATCAATACTAGTATATGGCCATATTATATAACTGCTTTCTTTTACTAAATATACATTTTTATCAGTTAAAACAAAATTATATGTTTCTAAACTAATTTTATCAGTTAAAGTAGTATTAGCTAAAATAGTTTCACCTTTAAATACAATAAGAGCTATCAAACTATTAATATTTTCATTTGCTTGCATCTTACATTCTTTTAATAAATAATCATATAAAACTTGTTGGTCACTATTTAAAGTTTCTACCTTTATCAGTTCTTTATTTTCCTTAGTTAAAGAATTAGCTTTAGCTAATTTTTCTTCCAAAATGGCTTTTCTTTGGTTTGACTCTTCTAAAGATTTATTAATATTATCTTTTACTTTAGAAGCATATTCTTTACCTTTATTTAACATGTTTTTCAAATCCATATTATCACCTTTTTCTACTCTTATTTATTATAACATGTTTTTTAAAGATAAAATGAATTTTTTTAGTATTTTCAAATTTAAATTAAAATAATAAATATTCTAAAAATATAATAAGTTTAATATAAGAATACAAAAAAATATAAAAACGACTTTTGATAAGCCATTTTTATATTTTATTTAATCATTATTTTAGGTTTATTTTTAATATTTTCTTTATACAATTTATCAACTTTTTAATTATTATAATTAAAAATATTAATTACAAACAACACTACTTTCTTTAGTATATTCTTTTATTTTCCTTTTCGCATAACTAGTTTTTACTTTACTAACCCACTCTTCTTTAGGACCACAATCTAACTCAGTTATTATCTTAACTCTATCATTGTTTTTAAGTTTATAATCAAGTGGAACATATTCATCATTAACTATAACATTTTTAATATTATTACCAAGTTTGACATTTAAACGATAAGCCAAATCAATAGGTGTAGAACCAACTGGCATACCTATTACATTTCCTTCTTTAGTATAAATATATATTTGTTCATCAAGTATTTCATTTTCTACTTGATTTATAAACTGTCTATTATCTAAAGTATTAGAGTCAATATCAATTAAAGATTTAAAAAATTGAAACTTCTTTTTTAAATTTTCTTGCATTACTTCTCTAGTATTTCCACTTTTGATATTAAAATAAGCGGTCAAACCATAACAAGATATTTTATCCATTCCTTTAGTTTTAATTTGGGCTTGAACCAATCTTCCATCTGGTCCAAAAACCGTAGTATGTAAAGAACTATACATATTTGTTTTAGGACTACAAATATAGTCTTTAAAATGTTCATTAAAAGGATGATACATTTTATGTAGAGGGTATAAAATTGAATAACAATTTTCTATTTCATCAACAATAATACTTAAAGCTATTAAATCATGAATATCAGATATTTTATGTTGTTTGATTTCATATTTGTAGATTCCATAAATACTTTTAATTCGATATTTTAACTCATTAGGTATTTTTTTATCATTCAACATAATACTTATTTTAAACATCATTTCTTTAATACAATCTTGACAAGTTTCTTGTATTATCATTCTTTCTTCTTCTATTTTTTTATACCAGTCTGGTTCTAAATACTTTAAAGACAAATCTTCTAATTCAGTTTTAATATAATAAGCTCCAATATAATCAGCTATTTTCGCAAATAAAGTTAAAGTTTCTTTAGCGTTTTCTTTTTGTTTTAATTCACTTTTATATTCTAAAGTTCGCATATTATGTAGTCTATCAGCTAGCTTTATTATAATAATCCTAACATCTTTTTTAACACTAGTTACAATTTTTCTCGTGTTAGCTAAGTTTCTTGCTTCTTTAGATGTAAAGTTCATCTTAGCTAATTTAGTTACCCCATCAACTAATACTTCTACATCATGATTAAAAAGACTTTCTATCTCTTCTCTAGTACATTTTGTATCTTCCAAAACATCATGTAAAAGTCCAGCACAAATAGTATCTCGGTCAGCTTCTAATTCACTTAAAATTAAGGCTACATGTAATGGATGAGTAATATAAGGTTCACCACTTTCCCGATATTGTCCTTCGTGATAATACTTAGCTAAGTTATAAGCTTTTTCAATTAAATCGGTCTTTAAACCATAACTTGTTACTTTTTTTAATAACTCATTAAAATCTTTATCCATATAAACCTCCCAAATGGTATTTAAAAACAACTTCAAATAATAAAAAGTTGTTTTTTTAAAGCCTCAATGTATAAAATGTTATTTTTTAAACAACCAAAGCAGAAACTCCTAAAATATTAAACAAATTTTAACACTTATAATTATCCAAGTCAATAGTTTTTACTTTCTATTTTTATAAAATTTTTTGTTTTTCTTTACTTCTTCATATAGTAAAATATTTTCTTTTGATTTCCTTTTGATTTTTTCTACTTTTTTCATATAATTATCCGCTTTGAAATCTAAGCCTTCACTATAGTATTTTTTAGCTAGTAAAATTAATACTTTTGTTTCTTCTTCACTAGTTAAATTTAATTCTTCACTTATTTGGTCTACTGATAAACCATTTTTTTCTAAATCGATTATTTTATCAATATTGTTAATACCATAATCTATAAAATCATCAAAAAATTCTTCATCTAATTTAAAAAATGGCTTTTTGTCACAGGCAGGTATATTTTCTTTTATATTTATTATTAAATCATCATAATCAGTTTTATTTTCTTGTTTTCTAAAATATGAAGCTACAGTTAAATAATCTAGGGCAATATTTATTTTTCTTATTTTTAAATAAGCAAAAGCTAATCTAGAATAAATATAACTATAATTTTTATTACTAAGTTCAAGTATTTCTTTATAATTGTTTATACTTTCTTCATATTCTCCCTCATTAAAATATTTATCTCCCAATTCTTTTAACAATTTAAAATTTTTAGTTTGATTAAAATAAGGTTTAAATTTTAAAACTATTCTTTTTCCTTTGTCATCTTCTATTTCAAAAGCTTTTATATCTCTAATTTTAGTCATGACTTTATAGATATTTTCCATAAATTTTTCATCCATATAGTCTAATACTAATATTCCATTATCAACTACTTTGTCTATTTTACTATCTATATATTTTTGAGCATTTTCTATTTTTTTTGTTTTCATTTTTTTTCCAACTTTCTAATTTTTTGTTTTATATAATACTATTTTTTATCTTAAAAAGCAAGAAAAACTACTAAGACAAGTAGTTTTTTATTTATCACTTTCAAAATATTTATTATATATTCTTTTTATTTCTGAATTTAACTTATCTTTTTTTAAGATATCAGTAAATCCTTCTTCTAAATAATTTTTATAAATAATTTCTTTATCTTTATTTAACATAACTATAATAGGAATTTTTATTTGTTTACTTTGTAATTTTTTTAATACCATATAAGCTTTTTCTTCTTCCATTTCATCTTCTATTAAGATAAACTTATATTTTTCTTTATTGTTTATCCTACTTAATAGTTCATTACTAGATAAACATTTTACTACTGATACTTTATTTTTAGTAAATAAATCGGTTATATTTTTTAATTCATCTATTTTATCATCTACTATTAATATACTATCATTTAAAATATTATTTTCAATTTTATTAATATCTTTATTTTCTATATTTTCTACTTTTATTTTTTGATCGATAACTATCGAATAAATACTACCTTTTCCTTTTTCACTTTTTATATTAATACTACCACCTAATAACCTAGTTATTTTTATAGCTAGATTTAATTCTACATCTAATGAATCTAGTTTTTTAAAATCTTCTTCGGTTACATCTAAATCATATTTTAACAAATCATTAATTTCTTCTAAAGTAAGACTATCATCTGAAGATTTTATTTCTATTAATAATCTTAAAACATCATATCTTTTTATACAATCTATTTCAATATCGATAAATCCTTCTTTAGTTTTATTTACAATATCATTTATAAAAGTCATTAAAATTTGTTTAATTTTAACACAGTCACCATAAAGTCTAGGTGGCAAATCTTTTTTTACTTTAAAACTAAAATCTATATCACTATCTTTTAAAATATTTCTAGTTTTCTTTTCAATATCTTTAAAAAATACTTCACTATTATATTCATTATCAACTAATTTAATTTTACTTAAATCCATATTAGATATATTTAAAATATCATTGACAATAAAATTTAACTCATTGACATTTTGGATAGTATCATTTAAAATTTGTTTTTTTACTTCCTTATCATCTTCTTTTTCATATAGACTTAAACTATCTTTAACACTTTTTAAAGGAAGTCTAATTCGTTGAGATAAAGTAAGCAAAGTAGTTGACCTATCTTCCAAAGATTTTTCAGTAAGTTCTCTATTTTTTACTAATTCATTTAATATTTTTAAATCAGGATTTTCTATTGTAAAAAACATGATTATTATAATTATTGAATAAACATAACCAAGTAAAAATGCTTGTGGATATAAAATACCTAAAGCAAAATTTAAAGCTCCTAAAAATAATAATGCATATACAGGCATAAATTTATTTACAGCTATTTTTTTATGGTATTTTATACATAAAATTACATCTAAAACAGAAACTGCCAAACTTACTATATAAACTAAAATCAAAGCTGTTCCTTGTGGAAGAATACTATTTTCAACATTGATAAATTCAACTGGTAATAATAAATCAATAACACAAATAGCAAGCATTACTAAATTAATAATTTTTTGTTTTTTATCACTATAACAACAAATATTTACAATGTAATTGAAAAATAATATTCCCCAAGATATATAATAAACAAAGGTTAATTTAGAAAAAAGCTTATAAAAAACACTGTTGATATCAAAACCAATTTTAAATAAAACACAAGTAAATATTTCTAAAAATAGACCAACCATAGTAACTATTAACAATTTACCATATATTTTAGTTTCTTTATTTTCAACTTTTTCTTTAAAAAAATATCTTATCGCAAATATTATTAAAGTTATTAGTGAACTAATAGAAAAATATACACCCATAATATCCCTACTTTCTTTTTTAGTATAACACAATGTCTAATAAATTCCTAGTATCTATTAAAAAACAAAAAAGAATTTAAAAATTCTTTTTTAAAACTTTTACTTTTTTGTTTTTCATTTCATCTTGATTTTCAGTTATATCTTTGTTTTGATAATAAGTTACATTTATTTTACTGTTAGCCATTCTAACTAAAGGTTCTTTAGTATATTCAATATATCCTGGTAACCAATTTTCACTTAGTTTAGATATAACTAGTTTATTTAATTTCTTTTCAAATTCTTCAAAATCAATATTTTCATCATAAACAGAAATATGATAATATGGGATAAACTGTCTTATTTCATCAGAAACAGGAGTAACAACTACTTCTCTAACTTCAGGTAAAGTAGTAAGTAACTCTTCTATTTGTTCTGGATAAATATTTTCAATACCTGAAACAAAGTTTCTTTTTTGTCTACCAACATATTTATATTCACCAGTTTCTGTCTCTTGTAAAAAGTCACCTAAATTACACCATCTTTCCCCAGAAGCATCATATGATATAACTTTGTCAGTTTCAGCTTGATTATTATGGTATCCAAGCATAACTGCAGGTCCAGAAACATAAAGTAAACCTTTTTCTCCTTTTTTAACTTCTTCTAAAGTGTCAGGGTCAACTAGTTTAATTTTCAAATTAGAATTGGCATTTCCAATCGTACCAGGTGTATTTCTTCTTCCGTTATTAGCGGCGATAGTAGCCCATGTTTCAGTAGCTCCAAAACCATCTCCTAATTTAGCAGAACTTCCACAATACTCTAATGCTTGGTTAATAGCTTCAACTGTTGTTGCTTTTTTAGCTTCACCACCTGATGTTGCATAAATCAAATTTTTTAAACTTCCTTTTTTCAAACGTTTACTTGGAACAAATTTATCCCCATCTTTTTCTATTAAAGATACCCAATGAGGAGGTCCACCAACTGCTACTTCAGAATGAGTTCTAACAAGTTCATCATAAAAATTCTCAACTGAAGCATCTAAAGTTAAAGCAAATTCCATATTGTTACATAAAGCAACATGTAAATTATATCTTCCAAAAACCATATGACCAATAGGTATATTTCCTAAATGAACCATACCAGGTTCGGCTTTAAATAAATCATTCATTCCATCTACTACATAATTAAGTCCATCACCAGCTAAATCAACACCTTTACGAACACCAGTTGAACCTCCTGTAAAGACTATATCTGTTAGACCTCTTTTTTGATATGTAGCTTTTTGATAGTCAATTTTACTATCATCTTTCAATAAATGATGTAAATTACTAGATGGTGCCAATTTAAAATTACCTTTAGTTTTTTGTAAAGCTTCATATCCCATTTTCATTTTTAAATTATCACATGATTCCATTAAAGAATATAAAACAGTTGAAAAATTCAAAGCTTTTTCATAATCTTTAAAATTACTATACATCATATCAACAGTGATAATCATTTTAGGTTTAGTCATTTCAATATCTCTTTTTATTTTTTCTTTATTATCTAAAGGACTATATCCTACAACAATTGCTCCTATAATATCTAAAGCATAAAGTAGATAAACAGATTCTGGAGTATTTAAAGCACAAACTCCAATGATATCTCCTTGCCTAATTCCCTTTTTATATAAAATTCTTGCGTATTTCTCTATCCGATCATGCATTTCTTCATAAGTTATTTTACGATTAGATAAAGAACTAGTCAAAGCTGTGTAATTCATATAATTTTTGTTATTTTCTAACAAATAATCATATTTTGACATATCTGGATTTACTCTCATAAAACCCTCCTTCTATAGTCATTATATCATATTTCCTTTATTTTTCAATGTTTTTTTCAAAATAGCCATTATATACTTGTTTAGATTCATTAACAACAACAAAAGCTTTAGAATCTAAATTTTTAATAATTTTTCTAATATGGGTTAAGTCATTTTTATCTATCTCTATAAAAAGTAAGTATTTTCTACTTTTAAAGTCTTTTCCTTTGATTGGAATAACTGATACCCCATACCCTAAATTTCTAATATATCTAATCATATTTTTATCTTGTTTACTAGTCACTACTTGAATAGTCAAATTACCAGGTATTAATTTTTCTGATAAAAAAGTTCCAATATAAGTACCTGTTGCGAAACCTAAAGCATAAGAAAAACCAATCCAAATACTAGTTACTGATGTATTTAAAGCTTCCTTTACTACTAAAAACCACACAAAAACCTCAAAAAATCCTATAAAAGAAGCTAAAAACTTTTGACCTTTGACGGTTACAATAGTTCTTAAAGTACCTAAAGAAACATCTAATATACGAACACAAAAAACTTTTATACATAACTTTAGTACGATTAAATTCATAAATCTCCTCCCTTGAAAAACAATAAACCATATTGTATAATAAAATTGGTGATTAATATGAAAAAAAGGCGTCTTAAAAAAACTGTTTTAATTATTCCTGTTGTTATTATTATAATCATTATTTTGACTATTATAGGAATAAACTATTATAAAAAAATAAATAGTTATCCTTATAAACTAGAAAAAATTGGTTATAGTAAAGATGAAATAACTATTTTAACTAAATTAAAAGATAGACAAATTGACAATATTTTAAAAAGAAAATACAATATCGTAATTCCAAGATTAGTCAAACAAAAATATTTTATTTTTGATAATCTAGATAGATATCTAGCTTATTATAAAGATCATGAAAAAGAAAAAAAAGATGTTATAGTTTCTAAAGTAAATGTAAATAGAGATAGAGATTATTATACTAAAACCAAAGAAGCAGACACTAATTTAAATTATGGAATTTTAGTTAACAAATACTATTATTTACCTAAAGACTACGCTCCTGATGACTTACAAAAAGTTAGTGTTTTATATTCCTATGGTGAACAACAACTTAGAAAAGAAGCCCTAAATCAATTTATCAACATGTTTAATGCTGCTAAAGAAGAAGATATTACAATCATTATCAATTCATCTTACAGAACTTATCAATATCAAGCTGACTTATGGGAAAGCTATTCTAGTGCTCACGGTTCTAAATGGGCAGATAGTTATGCCGCTAGAGCTGGTTATTCTGAACATCAAACAGGTCTAGCTATGGATGTTACAACTTATGGAGTCAAAGGACAAGAAGGTTTTGAAAAAACTAAAGCTTATGAATGGATGATTAATCATTCTTATGAATATGGATTTATTTTAAGATATCCTAAGGGTAAGGAAGATACTACTGGTTATTCTTATGAATCATGGCACTTTAGATATGTAGGTGTTGACTTAGCTAAGAAAATTCATGATTCTAATTTAACATTTGACGAATATTATGCTTATTATATGAAATAGTTTTGCTATTTCTTTTTTATTTTAGTATAATTAAATAGAGGTAGAAAGCTGTGTGATAAAATGAAAAAAATTTTAATTATTGTCTTAATAATTATAATTATTATAATAGGTAGTTTTTTAATTATAAGTAATACTAAGAAAAAAAATGAGTCTGAAAGTAAATACCATTATAATGAATTAACTAAAATTGGATACAACAAAGATGAACTAAATTATATTTACGATAAAATGGATAACAACACCATTGATATTTTATTAAAATATGATTATCAAAAAGATTTAAAAAATATCTTAGAACATAAAGATTATCAAGCTAGTAATTTAAATAGTTATTTAGAAATGAAAGATAAATTTACTTTGGATTTAGATGATATTATTTATATTGTCAATACTAATTCTTATCAAGAAGATATTACTTATAATGAATTTGTCATAGATATTATTAAAGAAGATTATTATCTAAAAGATAGATTAAATAGATATATTGAATATCATGATAAAAATAACAAAAAAAGTCCTAAAGAAGTTATTCAAGATGTCAACTCTAATTTAGACTATGAATTTTATACTAATACATCTAGTACTGATACATCCAAAGGTATTTTGATGATTGTCAATAAATATTATAAATTAGATAAAAATTATGTCCCTGATGATTTAGTTTATGTCGATAGTAAATATGGAGCAAAAAAACAAATGAGTAAAGTAGCTTTAGATGCTTTTATCAAAATGTTTGATGATGCGAAAAAACAAGGGTATAATTTATACATTGCTTCTCCATATCGTAGTTATGATTATCAAACAACATTATACAATAACTATGTAAAAAGTGATGGTAAAAAAGAAGCCGATACATATTCAGCTCGTCCTGGTTATTCTGAACATCAAACAGGTCTAGCCGCTGATATTATGGCTAGAGGAAATTCATCTTTAAATGACTTTGAAAAAACTAAAGAATTTGACTGGATGAAGAAAAACTCTTATAAATATGGTTTTATTTTAAGATATCCTAAAGGTAAAGAATATATAACTGGATATATTTATGAACCTTGGCATTATCGTTATGTTGGTTTGGATGCTGCAAAAGTAATTTATGAAAAAGGACTAACTTACGAAGAATATTATGCTTATTATGTAGATAAAAAAAATTAAGGAGTATGAAAAATGGAAAAGAAAAATAATAATAGTTTAATAATTGTTTTAATAATAATAATTTTAATATTAATTACAATAATCGGTTTATTTTTAACAGGAGTTATAAAAATAAATACACCAAATGAAAATAACAATAATGAAAATACTGCTTTAGAAGAAACAAAACAAGTTGATACTGGCAAATTACAAAGCTTTATTAATAACTATACTAATTCATTTACTTCTATTTTCCTTGTAAACGGAAATTGGGAATACGATGATGAAAATGAAAGCAAATTAACGGTAAATAAGAATACTAATTATTTAGAAAAAGAAGAACACAAACAATTATTTGTCATGGAAAATATTTCTAAAGATGAAAATAATACTAAAAATTTTATTATATTTGATTCACTTGGTAATATTGATAAAGATGAAACTTGTGTAAGATGTGAAGCCTCTTCAGCTTATTATCCATATAATTTATTTAATATAGAATTTAAAAAAGTATTTAATAGAGATTTTGACATGTCTAAAAAAGCTACTTCTGAATATAGTAAAATTCCAAAAGATGATGATAGTAGTGTAGATTATTCTAAATCCGATATAATAAAATATGAAAATTCTAATGACTATGTCTACAACAACTATCCTGATACTGGTGGTGCTTATGACATTCAAAATATTCAAGTTATTAATTCAACTTACGATAGTCAAACTAAAAAATACACAGCTAATTTAAAATTAATATACAGCGATAGATTAAAAGAACTTTGTGGTACTGATAGTACTAATGCCAAATTAATTTACAGTATCGTAAATGATAATATTATTTTAGAATCATTTACAGTAGAATAAAAAGTCTAATTAAAAGACTTTTTTCATATAATTTAATGGTGATTAAATGAACTTTACCATATTAGTTAATAAAGAAAATCCTCTTCTTGAAGATTATGTTCCAGATGATTTACAAAGAATAGGTAGTTTTTGTTCTGAAAGTGATAAAATGTTGGTTAAAGAAGCTTGTATTAATTTTGAAATAATGTGTGCTGATGCCTTAAAAGATAATATGAATATTAAAGCTATTTCAGCTTACCGAAGTTATGATTATCAAAAAAAATTATATGAATACTATATCAAAACTAGAGGGTTAAAATATGCATCAAAATGCTCTGCTAAACCAGGTTATTCTGAACACCAAACAGGTCTAGCTGTTGATGTTATGGGGGAAAATGGTGATTATAATCTATTTGGTAAAACTAAAGAATTTAAGTGGATGATGAAAAACTCTTACAAATATGGTTTTATTTTAAGGTATCCTAGTGACAAAGAAAAAATAACTGGATATAAGTATGAACCTTGGCATTACCGTTATGTTGGTAAAAAGTTAGCTGCTACTCTATTTTTAGAAAATATTACTTTAGAAGAATATTATTTAAGGGATTAATTTATAAACTTAAAAAACACATCAATAATCATTAAAATTGATAAAATAATTGGTACCCATTTAGGTACTTTTTTTAATAAAGGGTCAACTATTTTTTTTATTAAATAAGCTAGTATTAAAGAACATATTCCCCAAACAAAAGCCATAGGTATTGATATATATTTACCAAGGGATAAAGGATGGTTAGTATAATCCCAAAAAGTAATATTAAAAACTTTTTCTATTAAAATACCACCTAACCATTCTAGTAAAGTAAGTATTAAAAAACCGTTTAAAAAAACTAATAAAACTTCTATCCATTTTTTATTTATATTTTGTTTTTTTAAAAAATTATAAAGAAATAATATAACTACACTACCAAATCCATATACAGGAGTCCAATAACCAAATAAAATACCTGGTTCTTTTGTATAAAAAAATTCTTCTAAAACATGACCTAATATAGAAAATAAAAAAAAGGCATTTAAGTAATAATACATAGTATCACCATACTTATTATGTCTTTTTTTCCTTTTTTTATACTTTTATTTTTATTTATTTTATATAATAATCAACTATACTTATCTTCAGTTATTTTTTCTGTTTCAAGTAATTCATAACTTACTGCTTTTTCTTTGATATAATTTTTATCAACTACCATATCATCATTAGTTAAATGTTTATTTTCACTTAAAGCATCTTCATATTTACCATATATACAATATACTGCCGCAGGTTCACAATATATCAAATTTGTTTGACAGGAAATATATATCTATTACCATTTTTTATTCCATCTTCTACTTTTTGATAAATACTTTCAACAAAATTATAACCATATGCTCCAGCATTTTCAATTCTTATATAATTCTCTTCATTACTATTATACTTATAAACTTTTTCAAATTTTGTATAATTTTTAATATCATCTAACTTAATACCTAAATTAGCAAGACTAGTTTTATTAAATATATTAGTTAGTTCTATACCTTTAAACTGGCTGGGCCAATCATCTAAAGAAGGATTAGCAAAAAGATATTTTCTAAATGAAAACCATAACTTATCTTGATTGGTTAACTCAGATAGACTTTTTTTTCCATTTAAAATATATAATTCATTTTTGATAATATTACTAGCTTCTTCTTTAGTTATTTCATTTTCTTGATTATTTGAATTTGTTATTTCATTTTCTTCTTGATTTTCTAAATTTTTCTTTTGAATTATAAAATTTTGATAAATAACTACTACTAAAAGTAAAATTATCAAAAAAATAGTAATACCTATTAAAATATTTTTACTTTTATTTTGCTTTTCCATACAACTCCTCCATATTCTACTAAAATTATAAACAAAAGTATCCTTAATATCAAATTAATAATATAGGTACATCAAGAGAAATACTAACAGATAATAGTAAATTATAATACAAAAATATTTATAAGCTAGCTTATTTCATATA
Source organism: uncultured Bacilli bacterium (assembly GCA_947628785.1). Classification (GTDB taxonomy): domain Bacteria; phylum Bacillota_I; class Bacilli_A; order RF39; family UBA660; genus HGM10857. The sequence continues at coordinate 339 of CANRBE010000022.1, read as the reverse complement.
ATAATAAATTTGAAACATTAGATGATTTAATAAAAGCAATAGATTAGTATATTTATTATTATAATTATGATAGAATTTAAGAAAAATTAAAAGGACTGTCACCCGTTCAATTTAGGCTACAATCCTTGAATTATTAAACTGTCTAACTTTTGTAGTTCAGTTCATTTTCCTAATTTGTGTTTTTTTCACGATATGTGAAATTATTATTGAATCGCGGTCATATTTCTGAATTCCAGTAACATGCCTTTTTGTTTTTTATTTTGCTTCGTTTATGATACTTCTAATTCATATTCATCTCCTAATGCTCCTGAGCCTGTTCCTAGTTTGACATTGGATTTC
>CANRBE010000021.1 GCA_947628785.1 uncultured Bacilli bacterium | reverse complement strand
GTTTTCTCGGCATAAAATCGCATTAATTACTTATTATGGATCATTCTAAAAGTTGCACTTGACTTTTTAATTAATAATTATTTAGCTATTAAGAAAATTTTATGAAGAAAAAAAGGAACGGTAGTTTCTAAAACTGCTGATAAGATAATAAAAAATAAGGCAATAATAAATACTGTTAAATAATTACTAAATAAAACCTTAAAATCAATCGTTTTTCTTTTAAATATAGCACTACTTAATCTAAGAGAAAATTTAACTGAAAAAATACCTAAAACAGTATACCATATAAAATTAAATAGTTGGGGAATTACATAAATAAAAGCAATTAATACCCCTTTTAAACGATACTTTAAAATGATTGATGTAATAGAAAAACCTAAAGTAAAACTTTTAATAAAATAAGTAAATAAAATAAAAGGTATTCCAATTATAGACATTCCTAAAATCCAAATAATAAGACAAGTTATACAATTATTTAAATTAGCATTTAAAAAATTAGATAGGTAATTAATTTTATTGTTTTTAACAAGATACATATATTCTTCCATATAATCTTTTACTAAGGTCTTATCACTTTTAGAAAGTAAAGTAATAAGTAAAGAACCTGCTATAAACCCTATTAAAGCTAGTCCAACAAAAAATACAATAAATTTTTTGTTTTGTTTAATTTTCATTTTTATACCAAAAATTATTTCTTTCATGGTTCCACCTCAATTAATCATATGATTTAAAAAAAAATTTATTCATGCTTTACATTTTTTTTAAAAATAGATATAATTAATATGGTGATTACATGGCAAAGAAAAAGAAAAATAAAAAAAATGCCACTAAAATTGTAGGTGTTTGTATTTTAGTAGCAGTAGTTAGTTCTTATATTGTAGGACTTTTATCTATTTTAGGACAAGGATAATAACATTGTTATTATTTTTAATTTAAAATATTTTTAGTTAAGACTTCATTAATACCTAAACCAATTAAAGAGGCAAACTTTTCTAAAGTGAAATCTATTTCTTTAGGAGTTACCATTAAATTATAACCAATTGGAGTTAAAACTTCAGAAAATAACATTTTTAACTCATCTTCATTTAATGTACCAATCATTCCTAGTAAGTTTTGTTTTTCATCTTCTAAAACTTCTATATCTTTATTTAAATAATTAACAGATCCAACCGCTAATTTATTAGCTGGTTTTTTTTGATAATCTAATTGATAAGCATAATGTTTTTCTAAAAAAGATACCGTATCAGTAACTAAAGTAGCCGCATCGACAACAGTTGGTACTCCAATTGCAATAACAGGTATATTTAAAGTTTCAATACTTATCTCTTTTCTACTATTACCAACCCCACTACCAGGAGAAATACCTGTGTTGTTCATTTGGATAGTATGATTTACCCGAGCTATTGATGAAGAAGCTAAAGCATCAATTACAATAATAAAATCAGGCTTACTTACCCCTACAATACCATTTATCATATCCATTGTTTCAATACCAGTAACTCCAGTTACACCAGGGGCAATAGCACATACTTTTCTAATATCACTATTTATATCTACTAAATGATTAGTAACCATAATCCTTTCAATAACACAAGGTCCTAAGGCATCAGGAGTTGATTTTTTATTACCCAGTCCAATAACTAAACATTTATAGTTTTCTCTTATGTTACTTTCTTTTAACAGGTTATTTAAATACTTAACAAATACTTCCTTAGTATTTTCTATTTCGGATATATTGATATCTTGATTAAAAGATAAAGTATAGTAAATACCTGGCTTTTTAGCTATTAAATTACTACACTCTTCATCCACTTCTACCCTAGTAACTTCTATATCTTTATTTTTAAATACTATTTTAATTTTATTATCTTGTTTAAAATGAGTTAGTGATTCATGAACTAAATCAGTTCTAAATGTATATTTTTTCAAATCTATTTTTTTCATTTTTTACCCTTTCATTTTTAATTATTATGGAATAAAATTTTAATTTTATTACTATTTTTGGTATAATATTTTAGTAAATAATTTATAATTTTAGTTTTTTTCTTTATTTAAAATTAAAAAGATAAGATATTATTTAAATATCTTGCAATTTTTTCAATAGTTTGTTAAAATATAAAAGATGTATAACTTGGAGGTGAGAAAATGCCAAATATCAAAAATGCGAAAAAAGCAGTTAAAGTACAAGCTAAAAAAGCTATTAGAAATAATGACTATAAAGCAAGTATGAAAACAGCTATTAAAAAGCTTGAAAAAGCTATTAATGCTAAAGATAAAAAATTAGCTTCAGAACTTCTAAAAACTGCAATTAAACGTATTGACAAAGCCGCTTCTTGTGGAGTTACAACTGAAAACTACAAAGCCCGTATGAAATCAAGATTAACAAAAAAAGTAAACGAAATGGCATAGTTTCGTTTTTTTTTTAACTAAATAATGATATAATTAAAAAGGTGATATTATGAAAATAGGTAAAATGATAGTTTTTTCATCTTTGATTTTAATAGCTTTAGGTATTTATTTTTATAGAAACGATATTATGGTTTATTTGTTTTCAGTATCGATAGAACAAAAAGCAACAGAAAGACCTAATGATTATGAAAGAAATCAAGACTTTTTATTTGTAAGGCAAACTAATAATTTTATTCCCGAAAACTATCAAGACTTATTAAATATTTTTTATACTATCTTGAATAAAGGATACCATAGTTTCACTTTTTATTGTCACCCTGATTATAAAAAATGTATAAACGATGTTACTAATTTAGCTAATGATCAAACTATTTTGTCCAACGTTAATAATTTTGTCCATCCATTTAATAGTTATAAAGCTTTGGAGATAAAAAGCAATACTTTAGGAGAAGTTGTTGTCAATGTAGAAAAAATGTATAGTGATGAAGAGATTGATATCATAAATGAAAATATTGATAAAGTAATTAGTGAAAAAATCAAAAGTACCATGTCTGATAAAGAAAAAATAAAAGTTATTCATGATTATATTATCAACAATACCAAATATGATATAGAAAGCAAAAAAATTTATGAAAATAATAAAGCTATATATCAATATTCATCAAATAAAGCAAGTGGTCCTGTTCTTTATAAATTGGCTTTATGTGGAGGATATACTGACTATATGATGCTTTTTTTAGAAAAATTAAACATTTTATCTTTTAAAATATCTAGTGATAATCATATTTGGAATGCTATTTATTTAAATAATAAATGGTATCATTTAGATTTGACTTGGGATGATCCTGTTACATCTAATCATAAAGATTTATTATTACATGACTATTTTTTACTAACAACTGATGCTTTACTTAAAAAAGATAAAACAGAACATAACTTTGATTTAAATTATTTTAAAGAATTAGCATAAAAAACCAATTAGTTTAAAACTAGTTGGTTTTTTATATAAATTACATTTTTTTAAGATAATCAACTGCTTCATCAAATGTCTCAACTGGAACTATTTTAAGCTTGTATTTTTTCTCCTTTTTAACTTGCATAGCTTCTTTATAATTGTCTTTTGGAACAAAGAAGATATCCATTTTCTTTTTATTAGCCCCCATTACTTTATATTTTACTCCATCTATTTCTCCTACATTTCCATTTAAATCAATAGTTCCTGTTCCAGCAATTTTCTTACCCTTAGTGATATCTTTACCTAATTGATTATAAATAGCTAAAGTCATCATCAAACCTCCAGATGGACCTGACTCTTCTTTTTTAAAATTAAAGGTCACTTTAGGATTAGTAGTTATTTCAATATAGTAATGAAAGGCTATTCCAAGCATTTTTTCCCCATCTTTTAAAGTAAATGTTGCTTTTTCATTTAATTTTTTACCATCTCTTAAAATAGTAAAATTTAATTCATTTTTGTCTGTTTTTTTAACGTAATCAACTAAAGAATCTAAATCAGTAACATCCATATCATCAACTTTAATCACTTCATCTCCTACTTCTAAATTAGTATTAGTGCTTTCATCGACATAATAGATATATACTTTACTGTCTTTTAAATTTATTTTTTTAAGAGCTTTTTTATAAGCGACATACAAAGCTATTTGATTAGCATCTGAAAGCATTAATTTAGATCTTTTATTCGATTCTTCAATACTTTCATTTTCAATTACAAATTCTTCTTTTTTAACTCTTTTAGCGTCTTTCATTAAAAAGGAAAACAAAAAGTTAATGACGTTTCCATCGACAGTAGAAACATAGCTTAAATAAAAATTGCCTTGAAATTTGTCTTGATTTTCTATTTTTATTCTATCTTTTATATCAATTACTCCCCCAGGCATTTCAATATAATATGGTAAAGGGAATGTAAAGATAAAAAACAACATAATATAAAAGATAATAAATTTCCAATTTTCTTTAATAAATTTTTTTATTCTATTCATTTTTTCACCTAATTTAATCTATTAACTATCTATTTTTATTATACTATTTTTTTAAAAATTCCGCAATTTTTACATATAATCTATTATGAAAGAAATAAAGTCAAAAGTAATGATTGTTTTTTTGATTTGGTTTTTATATAAAATTTTAAGTAATTCTAATTTAGTTACCGATGTTGTTTTAAGTAGTGTGGAAATTTTTAAAAACAACATTTTTCCTTTTTTATTTCCTTTTTTTGTGATATCTGATTTGTTGATTAGTTTTAATTTTATAGAAATTATAAGTCCTTATTTAAATAAAATATTAACTCCTCTTTTTAAAACTAGTAAGGCTTGTAATTTTGTTTTTCTAATGAGTATGTTATCTGGTTTTCCAAGTAATGCCAAAGTCGCTAAAAGTTTATTAGATAATAATATTATTACTAAACAAGAAGTAGAACATATCTTATGTTTTTCACACTTTTCTAATCCCTTATTTATTTTAGGAACTTTAGTTATTTTTTTAAAAAACCAAAAGGTATGTTTGCTTATTTTAGTCATTCATTACTTGAGTAATTTTATAATTGGAATTATTTTAAGAAAAGATAATTATTCTTTAAATAATAACTATTTAAAAAATAAAGAAACACCTTTTATCGGGTCAGTTTTAGCTAATTCTATCAATAAGGCTATTCAAACTTTAATGCTTATTTTAGGTACCCTAACTACCTTTATGTTAGTTTCAGCTATAATTTTAAAAAGTATTCATCTAAACAATTTAATTTCAACTATTATAAGAGGAATATTAGAAATGACTCAAGGTTTAAAATATACTAGTTTACTTGATAGTTCTTTAAAAATTAAATCATTACTTTCAATTTGTTTTTTATCATTTGGTGGGTTAAGTATACATATGCAGGTTATGAGTATTTTAAATGACAAAGATATTCATTATTTACCTTATTTAAAAGCTCGAATACTGCATGTAGTTATTTCTTTTATTTTGCTTTATTTTACTTTTGATTTAGTAATATAAAAAGAAACTATTAAGTTTCTTTTTAACATAATTTACCTTTATATATTCTTCTAATAGCTGAACCTAGACTTCTACCTAAATCTAATATGATATCTCCTATTTTGACAATTGATGATAACATAGCACTAGTAATACCACTACCACCAATAATACTCATTAATTCTTCTTTTTTCATGAGCACCTACAAGCAAGTGGTCTTACATAACCATCTATTAGTCCAATAATAAAAGTAACACTCGCTAAAATACCAGCTATTAGTCCTATTTTTACTCCCCCACTTATTTGTTTTAATTCTAAATCATTTAATTTCATTAACTCATCCTTTCTATTTTTTTAACATAATCAAATAAATCTTTATTTTCTAATCGGTGAGATACTACTATTAAAGTCATATTAGGATATGTTTTAAAAATGTTTTTTAAGATTTGTCTTTCTAGTTCACTATTTATTTTACATAAGCCTTCATCAATTAAAAGGACGTCAAAATTATTTAATAAAGCAAGTCCTAGGACAATTCTTTGTTTTTCTCCACTAGATAAATTAGCTCCATTTTCTTCAATCAAATCATCTAAATTTGGCTTTTTTATTTGACATATTTCCATAATTTGTTTTAATTTTTCATCTTCTATTTTTTTAAGTCCAACTAAATTAAAACGTAATGTTCCAGTAAATAAGAAACTATTTGGAGGAATATATCCAATTTTATTTTTAATATTTCCATATTTATTGATATCAATACCATTAATATAACAAGTATCATCACTTATTTTTAAGTCTTTTAATATTATCCTAAGTAAAGTACTCTTACCTACTCCACTTGGTCCATAAAGAAGAATTTTATCCCCTTTATGAATTGTAAAACTAAAGTTTTTTAAAGTAGTTTTTTCACTTAAAGGATAAGTGAAGGTTAAGTTTTTAAACTGAATTTTATCAAATTTTTTTAATTTTAATTGCTTGGTTACCTTAAAAGTTTTTATAACTTCTAAAATTCTTTTAATTGACCATTTGTTTTGTAGATATTCTTGAGTAGTATTTAAAATATTAATAAGGACATCTTTGATATGTTCACCAAGAATATAACAAGTAAGTAAAATATTAACTTTATAACCATTTTTTAATAAGTAATAAGCTACAATAAAAAAAGTAAATAAATAAAGATTTTTAAATATTTCTTGACTTATTATTATTTTATTTTCTAAATGTCCTAGTTTTTTTAAATAAGATTGATATTCTTTTTCTTTTTGACTAAATATACTAATCATATCATTTTCCATTTTACATCCTTTTAAAGTATCATAAGCATTTAAGCATTCATAAATAAAGTTTTCTTTGTCACTATATACTTCTTTAATATCAATTATTTTATCATTTAATTTTAAAGCTTTTTTTAAATAAAATGCTAAGTAAAATAAAATGTATATAAAAAGTAATAAACCAATATAATAATTGATAATAAATAACAAAGTAAAAGCCATAATACCAAATAGTCCATAAACTAAAATATTTGAAAATAACATTGTTAAAAAATTTCCTAAATAAGATGCTTCATTAATTCTAGTTAAAATATCTCCTTTAGAATGATTATAAAAATAAAGATATGGAAGATTAATGGTATTTGAAAAAATATCTTGATTTAATTTTAAATTCATATTACTTTCTAATTTATATAAAATAGTATTTCTTTTATTTAAAAATATAAATTTTAAAATAAACAATATCATTATTAAAATACTTAGTTTAAAAAATAAAGTTAGATCTTTTAATAGATAGGGTACGATTATTGAAAGAAGTAATGTAATTATAATATACATTGTGGAAAATAGAAATAAGCTAACTAAATTTTTTCGATAAGTAATTAAATATTTTTTGATAAAGGGATATATTTTGGTTTTTTGTTGACTATTTATTTTTTTTATTGGAATTAAAGAAAGAACAACATTTTGATATATATCTTGTAATTCTTTATAACTTACTTTTTTAAGTCGACTAGCTGGATCAGCGATTAAAAAGCCTTTTTTTAATACTTTGTATAAAACTATATAATGTCCATATAAATTGTTTTTTTTAACAAACAGTATACAAGGTAAATGACAATTTTTTAACTGATCTAAAGGTATTTTAAACCCTTCAGCTTTAAAACCAATTTTACGGCCAGCTTCTAATAAATCAAAAGCCCTAACTCCTTTTTTAGTTGTCTTGGTAAGAGTTTTTAAAAAATCTAAATTATAATACCCCCCATAACTTTCGATAATCATCTCTAAACAAGCAACTCCACAATCTTTTGCCCCCTCTTGTTTTACAAAATGATATTTTTTCAAACCATTCAACCTCCCTACTTATATATAAGATAAAATATGTAAATTTCCTTTTTTTTTTTAAAAATTTTTTTAAAAAACATTTTTCGACATTTTTTGCAGACTTTTTTTATTAAAATTTAATTGTAATTTAAGTAGACTACAATGTTTTTTAGCTAAAAATATGCACTTATTTATCACAGTTGTGTAAAAGAAATTATTAAATACTTTTTATATAATGATATTAGAGAAATTGTATATAAAGATAAGGAGGTTTATTCCAATGACAAGTAAAGAGGTTTTAGCTATCAATTTGAAGTATTACCGTTATTTATCACAACTATCACAAGAAAAATTTGCCGAAGCATTAAACACTAATTTAATTTATGAAAATCAACTAGAAAAAGGGAGAAGAAATCCATCTTTAGATATGCTTGATAAATTGTCTAAAAAAATATCAGAGTTACTAGGTATTAAAGTAGATAGTCATGAATTAATTCTTTATGATGAAAAGAAAATAATTTATTCAACAAGAATTGATGGAAAAAATTATGAAAAATAGTCTAGATCTATATTTTTAAGGCTGAGGTGTTATGGTAGTATTGATAGTCGTTTTAATTGTTTTAGTGATTTATTGTTTTAGTTTGAAAAAACAGATTAAAAGTTTAAAAAAACAACTTGATTTTTTAAAAGATGAGTTAAATTATACTAAAAATGAAATAAAGAGAAACAAAAAACAAATTGCTTTATTAGAAAATAGAGAGTTAAAAACTAAAACTGTTACTATTAATAGTAAAAAACGATTAAAAAACAACATATATAAAGGTAAAAGAGCTTTGGTTGGAGATTATCAAATAGATATGTTAAATCATACTGTTAATGTCCTTAAAAGTTTTGGAATCCTTGTAGATGTTGTTTCTAGTGGGAATGATATAGTTGAAAAAATAAAACATGGATACAAATGTGATATTATTTTTACTAATAATTATTATGAATTTGGTTTTTCTGGACTAAAAACATTGCGGGAATTAAAAAAACTACCAGGTTTTAATATTCCAGTAGTTATTCATACCGTAAGTAGTCAAAAAAGGGCTTATTTTATTGATTATTGTGGTTTTGATGAGTATGTTTTAAAACCTTTAAATCAAGATAAAATAAAACCAATTTTAGATAAATTTTTAAAATAGATTTTACCTTTCCTTTTTTTGGATAAGGATTTTTGTTGTTCCATATTTTTTTTCCTTGATAACAGGATAAACAGGTTCAATTACCTCTTGTTCATATTCACATACTATAATACCCTGTTCTTTTAATAATTCACGTTTTTTTATTATTTCAAGACAGGTATTAACTAATTTTCTAGCATAAGGTGGATCTATAAAAATGATATCAAATTTTTGGTTAGTGGTTTCTAAGTATTTTTTAAAATCACTATTTATTAAAATACAATTATCAATATCTTTGGTATTGTTTTTTAATGCTTTCAATACTTTTATATTGTTATCGACAAATGTACAATTTAAACAACCATTACTTATAGCTTCTAAACCTAAACTACCACTACCCGCAAATAAGTCTAGGCATTCACTATTTTTTAAGTATGGAAAAATTATCGCAAATAAAGATTCTTTTACTCTATCCATAGTTGGTCTAGTACCTTCAATATCAAATCCTTTTAATATTCTACCTTTATATTTTCCACTGATAATACGCATATAACACCTACTTTAAATTAGCCATTAGATTACTTAAAAAAGACATGGTATCAACCATTTTTTCTATTTTATCACTAGGTCTTAGTTTATAGTATTCTTTAGCTATTTCATTTAACTGTCTAAATTTTTCTGGATTTCTATTTAATATTTTATACCAAATGGCATGTTCGTGTAAATAGGCTAATGTATGAGGGTATTTTTTTAAAGCAAATTGGACTTTTAATTGCATTAATCTTCAAAGTGTTTATAAATAGGTCGAGGTTCATAAGTGTTTTTGGTTTCATTTTTATCGCCAAAATCTTGTAATACACTTAAAACTCTTTCTACACTTTTTATTCCTTCCTGCATTTTATCCATATCTATATTTTTAAACCAACTTACTAAATCAGTGGCTAAAACTTCACTTGTTTCTTTAATTTCTTTAGTTTTAATATAGTCTTTCCAAATTTTTTCATCTTCCCCATACAAGTCATATAATTCATAAAATTTTTGCCAAGTCATATTTCCATTTTTAACAAAAGTTACTAAACTAGGATTTTTTTTAACAAAGTCTTTAAATAGAGGTAAACTCATATAATCACCTATTTAATTATATGAAAGTTTAAGAAAAAATAACCTTGAAAGTTATTTTTTCTTGTGAATAATATATTCAACTAAGTAAATTAAAAACCATATAAATATTACTATTAAAAGCCATTCTAAAACTTCAAATAACAACCCATCAGCATATTTATCTAAAAGAGCACTTAAAGAACTTGGTATATAATTATTGACAAATTTAGTAAATACTTCTATGTTTAGTTTGATGGCTATTTTATGAAATAATCTAAAAAATATTTCTAAAATTCCAAATAAGTATACTACTGATTTAAAGTCTCTAAATAAAAAACCAATTATTAATATTAATAGTACGATAATAATTAAATCCATATCTTCACTTCCCTATTATAAGTATATCATAATTTATTAAATATTTAAATATGATTTTATTCTTTGTTATCAATTTTTAAAAATGAAAAAAGAAGAAACTAAATTATTTCTTCTTTGATTTTTTCGTTTTTTAAAGCCTTTATCAAATCATTTATTTCTTCCTTAGTATTGTATAGACCAAAACTTATTCTAACAGTATTTTTGACATTTATTATATCTTTTACTATTTTAGCACAATGGTTACCTGCTCTTACACATATATGGTGTTTGTTTAGATAAATAGCTAAATCTTGAGCAAAGATACCTTGGTAATTAAAAGTGATAATTGGACCCTTACTTTGTTCGTTATAAATAGTAATATTATCTATTTCTTTTAGTTTTTCTAATGCATAGTTTTTTAAATCTTGTTCATATTTTTGAATTTTTTCAATATCTAATTTATCTAAATATTCAAGGATAGCTTTAAAACCAATTACTCCAGCTATATTAGGGGTTCCAGCTTCTAGTAATGATGGTATTTCATTATATATTCTAAAACCATCACTTTTAAAACTAGCATTCATTCCCCCACCAAAGATAATGGGTTTACACATATTTAATAAATCTTTTCTACCATATAATACCCCTACTCCTGTTGGCCCATACATTTTATGGGCAGAAAAGGCCATAAAGTCAATAAAATATTTTTTTACATCGATTTTTTGGTGGGCTATTGCTTGGGCTGCATCAACCATAAAATCAATGTCTTTATCTTTTAAATAGTTTCCAATTTCTTCTACTGGTCTTATATCTCCAATAACATTAGACATTAAGGCAATACTAACTACTTTGGTTTTATCTGTTATAACTTTTTTTAGATTGTTTAAGGTTACTTCATGGTTTTCAGTTAAAGGGATATATTTTATTTTAATACCTATTTTATCTTGTAATTCAAACCAAGGTAGGATATTAGAAGCATGTTCGGTTAAAGTAATAATAACTTCATCATCTGGTTTTAGTTGATATTGATAATACCCAAAAACTATTTTATTGATACTATCGGTAGTGTTATTTGTAAATATTATTTCACTACTATCAGAAGCATTTATTAATTTTTTCACTAACTTTCTAGTATCTTCATATTCCATATCTACTTTTAAACTTAAATCGTAATCCCCTCGATGGGCATTAGCGGAATATTCGTTATAGTATTTACTAGTTGCTTCACTTAATACTTTTGGTTTTAATGTGGTTGCTCCATTATCAAAATATATTATGTTTTGTTTTAATAAGGGAAAGTCTTCTCTATTCATCAGTCACCTCCCATTCGATTATTTTTTGTAATGATTCATTAGTATTTTTGATATATCCTTGTAATATCAAGTTAGTTGCTTGTTCTATAGATATACCTCTTGATAGAAAATAAAACATTTCTTTATCACTAATACTTCCAATATGAGCTGAATGATTAGCTATAACATCTTCTTCTTCTATTAGTAATACTGGTTTTATTATGTTTTTTTCATTGTTTAAAGCAAGTATTCTATTGTTTTGATTGATAACACATTTTTTCATATTGTTATAAACAATACCTGTTATATGATATTCTATAGAACCTTTTTTTAAAGTAACTCCTCTATTTTTAATATCGAAGTTGGTTAAAGAAGCATTATGATAACTTATTAGGCTATATTTTCCTTTACCTAAGGAAATATTAGTAAAGTTGATTGATACATTAGCTTTTGGTTCGTTTAAAAAAATAAGATCCATTTGTTTTGCTTCTTTTATTTGGTATAGTCTTTCTATATTTAAAATACTATTTTCTTTTAGAAAATATTTGTTTTGGATTTTGCTTTTGTTTACTCTTCTTCCTTCTATTAGGTTTAATGTTATATTTTTTTCGATATATATTTTTATATCTAGTTTAGATGTATCACCAATATCTAATAATTCTAAAGTGGTATTTTTATTTACATGTATTTTTATTTTTAGAATATCAAATGTATTTTCGTAAGTTAGTTTTAAATCGTTATTTAAATTAGATGTTATTTGGTTATTTTTGATATATATTTTATTCATACAATCACCAGTTATTGTAACCTTTTTTTTCTATTTCTTTAACTAGTTTATAATCACCACTTTTGATAATACTTCCTTGTTTCATAATATGCACATAATCAGGTTTTATGTAATCTAAAAGTCTTTGATAATGGGTAATTATTAAAATAGCACAGTCATGATTTTGGTAGTATTCCATTATTTTATTTCCTACTTGTTTTAAGCTATCAACATCTAGTCCTGAGTCTATTTCATCTAGTAATATTAAACTAGGTTTTAATAAATACATTTGAATTATTTCGTTTTTCTTTTTTTCTCCCCCACTAAATCCAACATTTAAGTATCTATTAGCCATATTATCCATATCAAAGTCTTGATATAGTTTATTTACTTCTTTTACAAATGGTAATAGTTTAAAATCTTCTTTTTGATTAGAAACAGCTGCTTTTAAGAAATCAGCATTACTTACTCCTTCTATTTCAATAGGATTTTGAGGACTTAAAAAAATTCCTAGTTTAGCTATTTTATCGGTTGTTAAATCATTTAGTTTATGTCCATCATATTCAATAGTACCACTTACTATATTGTATGTTTTATCATTCATAATTACTTTAGTTAGTGTACTTTTTCCAATTCCATTAGGACCCATTATAACATGTATTTCACCACTTTTTATTTCTAGGTTAAAATCATTTATTATTTTTTTATCATCTACTAAAACGTTTAGATTTTTGATTTTTAATGTATGCATGTTATCACACTCCGATATTAATATTGTATCATTTTTTTATTGTTTTTAATACTTTTTTAGTTTATTTTTTTTGTTTTTTACCAATATATAAATAGAATATTCGCAGATATTCACTTTTACTTAAAAAAAGTTCAATTTTTCTTGAACTTTTTTGTTTGTTTTTTTATGATGTTATTAGGCTGTATTCATCACCTAACATACCTGATTCTTGACCTAGTTTTATATTTGGTTTTAATATTATGACTGGACGAACACCCAATGAAGCTCTGTAGTTAGTATAATTGTTCCAGAACTTGGGATTTGAAACCCAATAAGTCAAGTTAGAGTTAAAAGTAGAGGCCATCCAATACCATGAACCAATATCTATTAGTGCTGTTCCACTTCCACAGTATGAACCTGGTTGACCATAACAATTTGAATTTTTATTATCCCAAAAACTATATTTTTCATTTCCATTTAATTCATAAAGTATTGTATTTACATCATCACTATCCATATAGTGGACATTTAAGGCTAATTCATTATTTCCGTATTTAGTCCATGCTTTTCCTGTTCCCTCATCTTCGGCTGATGTAGCTCTTGCTTTTAGTATTTCTTTACTGGCTGTACTTGCTGCATTATAGTAACATTCTGGGATTCCTCCGTGAATTAAGGTGATTTGTCCATTACTATCAACATCCATTATTCGCCAACCATTATATTTAGTTTTATCTGATGATTTATAACATGTAATACTTTCATTTTTACTTAATCCATTTACAGATTTACTAGTTGATATATCATATATATTGAATGTTCCTTGAGTTTCAACAACTGTTTCTTCTACTCCATCTCTTGATACATCCCATGTTGTATTATCTGGAATATAATTTACATAACAACCTAGTGGTGACGTTTTTAATGTTTTACTTACTTTTTTTCCATTTCTTCCTGTTGCTTCACAAGTTAATGTATATCCACCATATTCTTCATCATAATTATCAGATACTTTACAACTTATAGTTCCCGTTCCGCTTACTCCCCAAGTAACTATAAAATTACTTTTCCATTTTTCTTCATCTTGAAGACAAACTTTTGCTTCAGATACGTCTGCTTTTATTATTGGTTCTTCTGTATCTACATAATAATAATCACTACATACTGTACTAGATTGCATTCCAGTTTCACTCTTAGCTCGATAACATACTTTTTGAGAATTTTTATTACTTGATAATACTAAACTACTTCCATCTTCTACTATATTATCTTCCGAACCAGTTGGATTACAATCATAAGGTCCACATCTATATAATTTAGTAGGACTTGGTCCTTTCTTAGTTATTGTTCCTTTGATACTTGCCATTGATACCCAACTATCTTCACCTTTTACTATTGTTGGTTCTACTGTTACTTCTGGTGTTACTGAATCCACTTTTATTACATCATATGTGACAACCTTTTCATTAAATCCATCACTAACTTTAGCGCTTACACTTCCTTCACTTGTATATGTTAACTTTTGTGTTTTACTTATTGTCGTTAACCATGTTTCTTTTTCATAAGTTTCCTTTATATCTCCATTATTTACTTTATATTGATAACTTAGATTCCTTCCACTTGGATATGTTATTGTTACTATTTTTTGTTGTTGCCATCCCGCTTTATTTACTGTTATTCCTGGTACTGGTACTTCATCCGTTTTTATATTTAATGTTCTACTTGTTTTTAACCCCTTACTATTTTCTACTACTATTTTTATCTTATAATTTGTATTATCTTTTAAATTAGTAAATTCATATACTTTGTTATTTATACTTTGTTTTAATTCTCCTTTTAAATAATAATAATATTTTACAATATCATTTTTATCATCATGGGCTTTCACTGTTACAGTAATTGATTTTGTATCTTTTGATGTATTTATACTATCTATTACTGGATGTGATACATTACTTTCTTCTAAGTTTCCTTCAAAGACATGTTCTTCTCCATCTGGATCTATATCTACCGTATTATCTCCATCACTTACGGTTATACTTACATAATCTCTACATACTTCCATTTCTCCCTCAATTGGTAAATCTCCTCTTAACGTTAATTCTTCTATTGGTACATATAACTTATTATTTACTAATGTATCTATTTGATAATCTTCTCCAAAATCAAAATATACACATTTTTTACTTTTATTCCTTAAATCTGCTAATCTATATTCATTTCCTGATTTTACTATTTGTCTTACTGATACCAAAAATGATTTAGCTTTACT
>CANRBE010000020.1 GCA_947628785.1 uncultured Bacilli bacterium | reverse complement strand
AATGATGTTATACCATTTATTCAAAGTTTAGGTATTGTCGTACAAGGTTGGTATCCATTTGGAGGAAGAGGTCATACTAGCGAGTTATTAAATAATGAAACAATAGCCAAGATAGCAAATAATCATAATGTATCATCAGCCCAAGTAATACTTCGTTGGAATTTACAAAAAGGTGTTGTGGTAATACCAGGATCTTCTAATCCTGATCATATTAAAGAAAATACTGATATTTACGGATTTGAATTAACTGATGAAGAAATGAAAGAAATAAATTCTTTGGATAGAAATGAAAAACACGATTGGTATTAAAATATAAAATTTAGGTAATAATTAGATATTAAAATTCTAGATTTTTAATAAATTGTTTTAATTTAAAATAAACAAAAATAAGGTAAAAAATGAAATTTTAATCAAAAAAGATTTTAAAAAATTTCACCTTCTGAAAAGAGCAAAAGCTTTCAATTTTGTTTGTCATAATAATAGTTTAATTAATAATGATGTTTAAAAAAGATTATGTAAGTAATCTATATTAATTTTGAAAATTATGCTTATACTATAAAATAATGAAAAAAAACAATAAATTGCACAATATTTGTGCAAAATATGTCAAAAAAAAATAAAAAATGCACAATATTTTTAATATATTGTGCATTTTTTGAATAATATTCACAAAATACTATTAGATAGTGTAAGGGGAGAAAATAAAGAATCAGAAAAAATTAGAAATATTCAAAATTGGATTGGTCCTAAAGGCTGCACAATGGAAGAACCAATATTATTTCTTTCTGAAATAATAGAATTATATAAACCCAGTTATCATAAATTTTTGAATGAAAGTCGTAAAGGTAATATGTTAGGATTTATTAAGTTTTTTCTTCAATGTATAATAGAACAGTGTAATAGTAATATTGCAAAAATTAATAGAATTCAAAAAATTTACGAAGAAGATATGAAATTAATAGAAAAATTAAGCAGTAATGCAATTTATAGAATAATGCCAGCAATCATTCATCAAATTGTATTTACCAAAAAAGAAATAGAAGAAGAATCTGGTGTTTCAAGAAATACTGTATCTACATTAATTGATAAATTAGAAGAACTTGGTATTTTAGTTAAAGACTCTACCTATGCCAAATTAGGATATCGTTATAATAAAATTTATAATGTTTTTGTAGGTAAAGAAAGTTTATAATTTTTTAGTAAAAGGTAGTTAAAAAATTTTTTTAGCTACCTTTTAACTACCAAAATTTTAATCATTAGACCATAAATTTATTAAAAATTGTGAAATAATGTTATAATAAAAATAAGGAAAATAGTAATGTGGAGGATAAATTTATGGGTTTAATAAGTGAAGAATTAGAGGCATCAAATAAATACAAGTTGGAAGTAGATGATGATGGATTAGTAAAATTAACTAAAGATAATGTTGCCAAAGTAGAAGCAATGATAAGTACAGATTCTAAATATAAGAATACAATTGATGAAGAAAATTCAAAATTTAGTGCCTACTGGCTAAGACAATTAAAAACGGTTCTTATTGATAATGAAGAAAAGTCTGAAGATGGTTATGAATATGAAGAAATAATAGAAAAACTTGTTAATGCTATTGATGCTGAAAACAGTACACATTTAAATTCCGACGGATATGGAAGAGAAAGCGTAAAAGAAAAAATTTTAGAAATTGAAAAGAATGATTTTATCAGATATTTAAAACAACCAAATGACAAATATGAATTAATAAATATAATTCAAACTCCATCAAAAAAATTTAAAAATGAAAAGCATCATTTTTCATTTGCCACTAAATTTTGTCATTATAGTTGTATATATTTATTTAAAGGGACAAAAGCTGAAGATAATTTTTCTATATATGATAACATAGTAAAAACAGCTTTGCCTAAATATATTAAAAAGTATTTGAAACGTGATGTCAAAATATCAGAATACGAAAATAATTATTCAAGTTATATTAGATATATTGATGCCATAAGAGAGGTATTAAAACAAAATGGTGAAAGTATTAGTAGAAATGGCTTTGATCATTTGATATGGTATTTTCATAAAGGGAATTAAACAAATTGCAATTTATCTAACTCTCACTTTATGTCCTGTTTAATATTTTATAGAGTTATATAATGGTTCTTGAAAGGAGCAAGAAGTGTGGATCAAGAGAAAATAGGAAAGTTTATTGCAAGTTTAAGAAAGGAACAAAAATTAACTCAGGAACAACTTGCTGAAAAATTAGGAGTAACTAGTAAGTCAGTAAGTCGTTGGGAAAATGGTAAAAATATGCCAGATTATTCTGTTTTAAAAGGACTATGCAATATATTAGGTATTGATGTAAATGAATTTTTAAATGGAGAAAAAATTGAAAAAAGCGAAATTCAAACATATAGTATTAAAAATCTAGATATAATTCTAAAAGAATACTACCAGATGAAAAAACAAAAAAATATATTTAAATTTATTGCAATTATAATTGGAATAATTGCAATTAGTTTAATACTATTTTTAGGCTGTATATTTATATTAATGGGAGGATTAAATAAAGAAGAAGTAATAACTGATACAAGTAAATATCAAGAAGTTATTGGAACTAATGCTAATAGTAAATATAAAGATAAATGGGAAATGTCAGAAGAAATATTTCCTAAATCGATAAATAAATTAAATGTTAAAAATTTCAAAATGGTTTATTTAGATGCATGGGATAATCAATATTTATCTTATTTAGTAGTTGATTACTCTAAAACTGACTATGAAAAAGAAGTTGAAAGATTAAATAAATATGGGATTGAAGATTATATTGGTTATTATGGCGTAACAGGATTTACTAATTATAAATTATTAGCAATGGAATCTGATTCATATCAAGGATTTGTATATGCAATTACTGATGGTAATAGTAGAATAATATATGTTGAAATGATATTTTGTAATTATTTTATGGATATTAAATATAAAAAACATATACCAAATGACTATTTACCAGATGGATTTGATGCAACAATAGATAATAATTATCGTAAAAAAATTATAAAATAATTACAAATTACAATTTGTATGATTAATATTATCAAGTAAAATTTTATGTAGCATTTAGATGGCAAATTTCTAAAAATTTAGAAATTCAATTTAATCTAAAATGAAATAAAAAAAGTTAAAAATAAAGAATATTGATTCATAAATAAGAAGAGTTTATTAGAAAGAGAGAAAGTAAATGAATAAAAAAATATTGATAGTAATTGTAGAAATATTGGTAATTGGACTTATTGGTGGAAGCTTTTATTTAATGATTAGAAATAATGAAAAGCTAGATAATTCTGATACACAAGATAATTCACAAAACCAAGAGCAAGAAAATAATTCCACTCAAAATAATAAAGATACAAAAAATTTAAATAATGAGGAGAAAATAACTTTATGAATGAATTAAAAATAAATGGAATTTATAAACATTTTAAAGGTGATTATTATTTAGTTGTTGATGTTGCTAAAAATTCAGAAACTGAAGAAAAATATGTTGTTTATAGGAGTTTATATGGAAATGGAGATCTTTGGATAAGACCAATAGATATGTTTTTAAGTGAAGTTGACCATGAAAAATATCCTAAAATTAAACAAAAATATCGATTTGAATTACAAAATATAAAAAGTAATCAAGATTAAAAATAATTTAATAATCTTATATTGTAATGTATAATTATTGAAACTAAGTTTCTAGTTTACCTTATAATTTTAAGATAAATATCTATTTAGGAGGCGTAAATATGTTTTAGAATATCAAAATTTAAAAATTGCTTTTATAATAAATAATATACATTAATTTTGAGGAGGTAAAATTTATGAAAAAAATTAGTATGATATTTTTGAGTTTATTAATTATGGTTTTAATCACAGGCTGTGGAGCTACTAAAGAAGAAAAGGAAGAGATAAAAGAACAAACTTTGGTATGTACAACTACTGAAAAGGATAAAGATATGGATACTCTTCAAGTAATTTCTATGACTTATAAAAATGATAAGTTAAAACAAATGAAAATGGAAGTTAATACCAAACTTAATAATTCTAACATAAAAGAAAATTGGGAAGAATTTAAAAAATCTATGGATGAAAATAATCAAGAATTTGAAAAAGATGGAATGAGTTTAAAAATTGTTGTAAACGACCAAAATTATGAATACAATACAATTTTAGATATTGATATTGAAAAAGCTAGTGAAGAAGATTTAAAAGAACAAGGATTTGAAGGACTAAAAGATGATAATAGTACTTTAAAAGATAATAAAGAATCAGCTGAAAAAGATGGTGCTAGTTGTGAAATAAAATAAATTATAATTAAAATTTTATTTTAAGAAAGCAAAAGCTTTCTTTTTTGCTATTACTTTATAAAAATTTTTAAATTATATTTATTTATAATTTGTATTGACACAGTGTCATTATAGTAGTATTATTATATTGACAGTGTGTCAACGGGAGGATTAAAAGATGGAAAAACGACTCATTGATGAAAGAAAAGAAGAAATAGTAAATGCTTGTGAAAAACTATATCAAAAATTAGATTTTAAGGATATAAATATTAAGCTTATTGGGAATTTTATAAGTGTAGGCAGAACTTCTATTTATAATTATTTTCAAACTAAAGAAGAAATATTTTTAGCGCTTCTTGAAAGAGAATATTTAAAGCTGAATGAAGATTTATCAAATCTTCTTAAAATGAATGAAAAATTATCAAAAGAGGATTTTATAGATAAAATTACCAATTATCTTTTAAAAAGAAAAACTTTATTAAAACTTATTTCGATGAATATGTTTGAAATGGAAGCAAATAGTAGAGTAGAAAGTATTACTAATTTTAAATTAGCTTTTAAAGAATCTATTTCTTTATTAGAACAATGTTTATGTAAATTTTTAAACCTTGAAGATATAGAAGCAGAAGAAATTACATTTACTATATTACCTTTTTTAGTAGGTATTTATCCTTACACTTCTTTAACGGATAAACTGAAAGAAGCAATACATAAAGCAAATCTGGAATATAAATTTTATACTGATAAAGAAATGATAAAAATGGGACTTGAAAAAATATTAGGAGGTGTGAAATGAAAATAGTTGTTCTTGCTTCAAGTCCTCATAAAAATGGAACATCAAATACATTGGTGAGTGTTTTTGTAAAAGGTTCGAAAGATACAAAAAAAGATGTTGAAGTAATTGATTTAGCACATACAGATATTCATCCTTGTATGGGATGTGATGCTTGTGGTATGAATGGTGATTGTAGATGGAGTGATAAAGGAAATGAAATATTAAATAAAATACTAGAATCTGATGCTCTAATCTTTTCATCTCCTGTTTATTATTACAATGTTAGTAGTCAGTTAAAAATGATGATAGATCGTTTTTATGCAAAGACAATGAAAATAACAAATAAAAATTTAAAAGCAGGAGTAATAATGACAGCTTGGAATAATGATGAAGACTTTACTTATGGAGCAATAGATAAATATTTTGATACACTATTTTCCTATATGCACTTTCAAGATATAGGAAGAATATATGGTACATGTTGTGGCACAGTATCACAGATGCCAAAGAAATATTATGAAGAAGCATATAAGTTAGGAAGGGATATTTAATATGGAAAAAATTGATGTATTTTCATGTATTATTACCAAATTATTATGAGAAGATGTTACTACAATACCTGAAACTTATGCTTTTACGAATATAGAATCATTAAAGTATTTAAGTGTAAGAAGAAAATTATGATATGTTTTCTTATGAAATTAAAGATTCAAAAGAGCTTGTTGGTATTTAAATTTTTATAAGAAATTTAGGAAAAAGTATAGCTTAAAGAATAATTATCAAATGTTTTATCATCAAGTTTATTTATAGGCTTAATAACATATTTGATGAATAATTTAAACTCTAAAAGAAAGAAGGAAAAATAATAATGAATAAAAAAATAATAGCTTTAATTGTTATAGTAGTAGTAATTATAGTTGGTTTTATTGGGTTTTGGGTTATAGGTTCTAATAAAAAATTAGAATCTAATAATAATTCAAATACAAATACAGATGAATCTAAAAATAGTAATGAAACAAAGGAGGAAAATACAAATAATAATGAAACATCTAACGATAAAAAAGTTGCTATCATTTATTTCTCGGCAACAGGTACAACTGAAAAAGTTGCTGGATATATTAAAGATGAAACAGGTGGGGATTTAATTGAAATCGTACCAAAAGATGAATATACATCTGATGATTTAAATTATAATAATAGTAATAGCAGATGTACCAAAGAACAAAATGATTCTAGTATTCGACCAGAAATAAAAAATACTATCAATACTGATAATTATGATGTTATCTTTTTAGGTTATCCAATTTGGTGGGGAGATGCACCAAGAATTATTTTAACATTTTTAGATAGTCATAATTTAGATGGTAAAGTAGTAATTCCATTTTGTACATCAGGTGGATCTGAAATAGATACAAGTGTAAGTTATTTTAAGAGTCATTATAAAAATGTTAAATTCCATGATGGTGCAACATTAAATAATGGCGAAAGTGCAGTAAAAAATTGGGTTAATGGATTAGGGTTTTAAGGAGGAATATTTTATGAGTAAAATTTTAGTGAGTTTCTTTTCAGCTAGTGGAGTAACAAAAGATGTAGCAAGTAAAATTGCTGATATTACAGGTGGCGATTTATTTGAAATTGAACCTGTAAATAAATATACAAATGAAGATTTAGATTGGACAAATAGCCAAAGTAGATCTTCAAGAGAAATGAATGATTTATCATCTAGACCAGAAGTAAAAAATAAAGTTTCTAATTTAAATGATTATGATACTGTTTTAATTGGATTTCCTGTATGGTGGGATTTAGCACCTAGAGTCATCAATACATTTATTGAAGAAAACGATTTTGAAAATAAAAAAATCTATGTTTTTGCAACATCGGGAGGTTCAAGTGTAATAAACAGTTTTAATACTTTAAAAAATACATATAGTAATATTAACTTTATAAGTGCTAAAAGACTAACAAGTAATGTATCAGAAAATGATATCACAAGTTTTATTATGTAGGTGATGATAGAGTATAACTATTAACATTTATTATAAAGGAAAAAATGATAGTGACAAAAAATTTGCTCGTGAAATGATATCTAGTGGCATTGTTGATAGGGTAAGAAAAGAAGTTGGTAATCTAAAATATGAATACTTCTTACCCTTCGATGATAAAGAAACAGTTTTGCTTATTGATAGATGGAAAAGTGAAGAAGCACTAGATATTCATCATAAATCAGAAATGATGAAAGAAATAGCAAATTTAAGGAACAAATATCAATAAGCATGAAAGTAGAAAAATTTAAGAGTTTGGAAGGTGATGAATAATGAAAAAGCAAACAGCAGGTAGAAAAAATTTAGGTAATATTGCACCTAAATTTGCCGAATTAAATGATGATGTGTTATTTGGAGAAGTATGGAGTAGGGAAGATAAATTATCAGCTCGTGATAGAAGTTTAATAACAATATCAGCCTTATTTGCCCAAGGATTATATCCACAATTAAAAAGCCATCTTGCAATCGGAAAAGAACATGGGCTTACCAAAGAAGAAGTTGTTGAAGTGGCAACCCATTTAGCATTTTACTCGGGCTGGCCTAAAGCTTGGAGTACATTCCCTTTAATTGAGGAAGTATATGGAAGTGATAAACATGAATAAACAAGAATTTGACAAATCAAATATATTTGGATTAGGAAATCCAAATGATATGTATGCTAAGTATTTTACAGGTAAAAGTTTTCTTAACATGCTTGCTAAAACAGATAATGGAATAAGTTTTGCCAATGTAACATTTGAACCAGGATGTAGAAATAACTGGCATATTCATGCATCTAAATCAGGTGGTGGACAAGTACTAATTTGTATAGCAGGATATGGTTATTATCAAGAGGAAGGAAAAGATGTACAAAAATTATCTCCAGGAGATATTGTAGTAATAAAGCCAAATGTAAAACATTGGCATGGGGCAAGAAAAGATTCTTGGTTCAGTCATATTTCTGTTGAAGTACCAGGTGAAGAAACTTCAAACGAATGGTTAGAACCTGTGACAGATGAAGAATATAATAAATTGGATTAAAAAAATTATAAATTTTATAAGCAAATTATTTATGTAGTTTGCTTTCTTTGCTTTAAAAAAATGTTGTCAATCTACTATTCCTATTGTATAATGTTTTTATCTAAGAATTTAAAATAATTTTATTATGTACTTAAAGGAGTTTTGTTTTATGTTAAATGCTATTAAAAGAGCTATTGTTGTTATTTTAGGAATAGTTCTACAATTTGGTTTTGCCATTATCATCCGTTTATTCTTTTATAAATATTTAGGAATCATTACTTTGTTTTATAGTTTAGCTAGTATTTTTATAGTACTTAGTATTATAAAAAATAGTACCCGTCTTTCTAATGATTTACCTTGGATTATTTTAATATTAATTTTTCCTATCTTTGGAACAATATTATTAATTACTTTAGGTAGAAATTATTCTAAAAATAAATTATTAAGAAATATTTTTAAATATGAAAATGAATATAAAAAAGAACTAATTCAAAATAAAGAAATCGCAAAAGAAATCAAAGATAAAGAATTAGATAATATTCAATATTTAATTAACAGGACCCATCATTTTGTAAGTACTAATAACCAAATTACTTATTATAATTTTGGTGAAAAGTTTTATCCAGAGTTATTAAAAGAATTAAAAAAAGCTCAAAAATTTATTTTTCTTGAATATTTTATCATCGATGAAGGTGTAATGTGGAATGGGATACTTGATGTTTTAAAAGAAAAAGCATCAAATGGTGTTGATGTTAGAATTATGTATGATGATATGGGAACTATTGCCTTACTTTCAACTAATTATGCTAAAGAGTTAAAAAAATATGGAATAAAATGTATTACTTTTAATAAATTAAGTCCTTTTAAAGGAATTTTTATGAATAATAGAGATCATCGGAAAATGACTATTATAGATGGAAAAGTAGCTTTTTCAGGAGGAGTTAATTTAAGTGATGAATACATAAATATTGGAAGCAAATTTGGTATTTGGAAAGATAATGGAATCAAAATTGTTGGTGATGCTATTTGGAATATGACAGTTATGTTTTTATCTTTGTGGAATGCTAATATTCATGAAGATAAAGATATTACTAAGTTTAAATATTCATTTGATGATAGATTAAAAAATGGTTATGTAATTCCTTATGGAGTAACTCCTCTTCATAAAGATTTAATAGGAGAAGATGTCTATATTAATATGATTAACAGTTCCAAAAAATATCTTTATATCATGACTCCTTATTTAATAATTGACACAGATATGGTTAATGCTCTTTGTCGAGCAGCTAAAAGAGGAGTTGATGTACGTATTATTGTACCTGGTATTCCAGATAAAAAAATTGTATATACTCAAACAACATCTTTCTTTAAAGTTTTACATGACAGTGGAGTTAATATCTACAAATATACTAAAGGATTTGTTCATTCTAAAGTATTTTTATCAGATGATATTAGAGCCATTGTAGGGACCATTAATATGGATTATCGTAGTTTATATTTGCATTTTGAAAATGGTATTTATATGGAAAAAGTAAATGTATTAAAAGATATAAAAGAAGACTTTGAAAATACATTTAAAGATAGTAAAAAATTAGAAGATAAAGATATAAAAACAGGATTTATAAAATCTATTTGGCAAGCAATATTAAGACTATTTGCTCCTATGTTTTAATTATTATAAAAAGTCTTCAAAATGAAGACTTTTATTTTAATATCTAATTTTTTTTATAAACTGAATATCTTTTTATAATTTTTTGAATATTATTTGTATCTTTTTGAATTTCTTCTCTAGTAAAATCTTTAATATCATTGTAAGCAACAACTTCAACCCCAGCTTTATCAAGCATTTGTAAACTTAATTTAACTAGTTCTATTTTAGAATACATTCTAAGATATATTATTTTTTTAATCCCTACTTGAATAATTTCCTTAGTACATTCAACACATGGAAACCATGTAACATATAAAGTAGAGCCTTCAAAATCAGCTAATGAACCACGATAATTTAAAATAGCATTTCTCTCAGCGTGAACGACAAAGTAATCTTTTATTTTATCTAATTCACCTGTTTTTTCACCAATCGAATTCCAATAAAACTCATCATCATTCATTCCACTTGTTAAGCCATTATAACCAACTGATAAAACTTTATTATCCCTAGTTACAATACAAGCTCCAACTTGATTAGATGGATCTTTACTCCTAGCTGATATAAGAATAGCATTAGCCATAAAATACTCATCCCAAGTTAAATATTCTTTTCTTTTTCCTGGCATAATATTCCCCCGTTCTTTATCATTTTATCACATTAAAATATAATTTACAAAAAATATTGTAATAGAAAGATTTTTTATGTTAAAATAAAATAGATAAAGAATAAAAAGGTAAATATCAAATAAGGAGGAAAATATGAATACAAAATTAAAAATTGATATTTTACCTAATCAATTTTTAAAAAAAGATGGTACTTTTGATAAAGTTCAAGCTTTAAAGTTATGTGGTAAAATTGCAGGAATTTGTTATGATGAAGAAGGTTTTAAACATTTAGAAAATGAACCAACTATAAAAACTTTAAAAAGGGTAGATATGACTGTTAATAATGGTCATCATAGTGTTTATGACCATATATATGTAAATTTAAATATCCAAAATATTCCTAAAATATTAGCGATGATTATTAATAATGAACATCAATATACAACTAGTGAAAAATCAGCTAGATATACTATAATTAAAAAGAAAAAAAATCCAGCTATTACTAAAAAAGAAGAAAGATTATACAATAAATGGATGGGAACTTTTAAATTTCGAATAAAAGCTAAATATGGAAATATATATAATGATAATAAAATTCAAAAATTAGCTCAAGAAAATGCTCGATATTTAGTAACAGTTTTTAATTCTGCTCAAATGATATATACAACATCCCTAAGACAAATTAACTATTTAGTTAGTTGGATGATGGAATATATAAAAAATAACAAATTAAATACTGAATTTGACAAAAAGTTAAAAAGTGCTATGACTGACTTTTGTATTGAAGTATGGGAGAAAAACTTATTAGTTGAAGGACTTATGAGAAATGAAAAAAATCGTGGTTTTTCATTGTTTGGACAAAACTTAGAAAGTGAGGAACAACATTTTGGAAATGTTTACTCTTGTACCTACAAAGGAAGCCTAGCTTATTTAGCTCAAGCTCAAAGACATAGAACTTTAGATTATCAAATGGAATGGCTAAATGAAAAAGAATATTTTATTCCCCCAATTATTAAAGATGATGATGATTTAGTCGGGGAATGGTTATATGATATGCATACCGTAAAAGATGTAATACCGCAAGGACAGTTAGTAAAAATTAGTGAAAAGGGTAAATATGAAGACTTTATTTTAAAATGTAAAGAAAGACTTTGTACAGCAGCTCAACTTGAAATTATGAACCAAACTAAAAATATTTTAGAACAATATAAAAATGAACTTGAAAAAAATAATAATGAATTATATAACGATATATTAAAATATACAAATGGAGCAAGGTGTACTTTCCCTGATTTTACATGTACTAGTGATTGTAAATTTAAAGAAGGAAAAACATTAGTAAGGAAGATATAATGAGTGGAAAAGTAATTGTTATTGAAGGGGCAGCTGATGGTATTGGCAAAAGTACCCAATATAATTTATTAAAAGAACATTTAAAAAAAGATGGCATCGAAATAACCAGTCATCATTTTCCAACGTATAATACTTATCAAGGAGAGCCAGTTAAAAAATATCTTCAAGGACAATTTGGTAAAATAGATGAATTATCTCCTTATTTTATCAATAGTTTATATGCCTTAGATAGAGTTTTAACTTGGCATGAAAGCTTAAAAAAAAAATACGAAAATGGTACAACTATTTTATTAGATCGTTATACTACTTCAAGTTTAATCTATCAATCAGCATTAATAAATGATTTAAAAGAAAAAAAAGAATTTATTGATTACGTTTGTGATTTTGAGTATAACAAGTTAGGAATACCTAAACCAGATAGTGTAATTTTTTTAGAAGCACCGTTTGATTTAATAAACAAACTAAGAAAAAATCGTAAGCAAAATGAAGGTATTACCAATGATATCCATGAAACTAATTTAGAATTTATGAAAAAAGTTTATGAAAACTCTATATTTTTAGCGAATTATTTAAATTGGGATAGAATAATATGTAATAAGCAAGACCAAATGAAAAATATAGAAGATATTCATAAAGAAGTATATAAAGTACTTACTAAAAAAATTTAGAATATATTATAATAAACAGGGTATAATAAAAATATCCTGTTTATTTGACTTTGACTTTAGACCTTGTTATAATACCAAAAAGAAAGGGCGTTATTATGCAAATAGAAATACAAACTTTAAAAAGTGGAATTAAAGATTATATAGAAGTAGATAATAAGATTGAATTTGAAGATGAACTACTTAAAACAACAGATTTACTTTCCTTAAATGATGTCAAAGTTAAAGGGACAATATCATTATCATATAATGATTACTACTTATCTTTAGATATTACTGGTGAAATGGTTTTACCTTGTGCCTTAACCTTAAAACCAGTAAATGTACCTTTTTCTATCAAAATAGAAGATGATTATCAAAAACTAATTGAAAATATTGATGAATTTGTGAAAAAAAGTGAAAATACCCTTGATATTTTTCCAATAATATGGGAAAATATATTAATGGAAATTCCCATGCGAGTTGTTAGTGAAAAGGCATCTCCATTAAGAGAAGGAAATGGTTGGAAATTTATTGATGATGAAGAGATAAATACTTCACCATTTGAAAAATTAAATGAACTTTTAGATAGAAAAGAGGTGTAACATGTTAAAGTTAGATATACAAACCTTTGCCGTTCCTTTTAGAAAAGTTAGTAAAACAAGAGGAAGAAAAAGAAGAACACATTATAAAATAAGTGAAAATAAAACTACTGTATGTCCAAAATGTGGAGCTAATGTAAGACCACACAGAGTATGTACTGAATGTGGTACCTATAAAGGAAAAGAAGTAATAGCTAAATAATTTCTTATGAAAAGACGAGTAATATATAGGAAGAGAAAAGAGATAAGCTAGTTGGTGGGAATGCTTACTTGAAATATATATGAAAAACAACTTTTATAAAATAAGGACGCATTTAAAGCGATAAAATAAGAAAAGAGTACCTAGGTAAAGTAAGGTGGCACCGCGGTTAATCCGTCCTTACAAACTAGGTTCTTTTTATTTAGAAAGGAAGATAATATGAAAGAAAATTTATATCGAACTTGTCATATTATAGACATAGATATTAATAAAGTAGGAGAAAAAGTAACTGTTAGTGGTTGGATTGAAAATATAAGAGACCATGGTGGAGTTTTGTTTTTAGATTTAAGAGACAATACAGAAACTTTACAAGCAGTTAGTAATGATGATTCTTTATTTATGGGACTTGCTAAAGAATCAGTTATTAAATTAACAGGTACTATTAGAAAAAGAGATGAAGAAACTTTTAATAAAAGATTAAAAACAGGTGAAGTAGAACTTTTAGTTGATACTTTAGAAGTAATAAGTCCATCTTTACATAACTTACCATTTAACATTATGACAAGTAAAGAAGCTAATGAAGAAATTAGACTTAAATATCGTTATTTAGATTTAAGAAATGAAAAAGTAAAAGAAAATATGAAACTTAGAAGTGATGTTTTACATTTTTTAAGAAACAAAATGTACGATTTAGGTTTTATGGAAGTTCAAACTCCTATTTTGACTGCTTCATCACCAGAAGGAGCTAGAGATTTTGTGGTACCATCAAGAAATTTCAAGGGAAAATTTTATGCATTACCTCAAGCTCCCCAAATATATAAAGAACTATTAATGGTTGGTGGAATTGAAAAATATTTTCAAATTGCTCCTTGTTTTAGAGATGAAGATGCTAGAAGCGATAGAACTTTAGAATTTTATCAACTAGATTTAGAGATGAGTTTTGTATCGGAAGAAGAAGTATTAGAAATAGGAGAAGATATTTTCTATGATGTTTTTAAAAAATTTAGTGACAAACAAGTAACTGAAAAACCTTTTAGAAGAATTACTTACCATGAAGCTATGGAAAGTTATGGAACTGATAAACCAGATTTGAGAAACCCTTTGATTATTTTAGATGCTACTGAAGTATTAAAAGATACAACTTTTGGGCCTTTTAAAAATAGTGTAATTAAAGTAATTGTCGTTAAAAATATTGGTGATAAATCTAATAGTTGGTTTAATGAAGTAGTAGACTATGCTAAAACAATTGGTATGCCTGGTATTGGTTATTTGACTTTACTATCTGATGGAACTTTTAAAGGACCAATTGACAAATTTTTATCAGATCAAGAAAGAGATAATTTGATTAAAAAATTTAAGATGGAAGAAAATTCAGTAATGTTTTTTATCGCTAATAAAAAATTAAAAATAGCGAGAAAATTTGCGGGATTAATTAGAGATGAGTTAGGTCGTAAATTAGATTTAATTGATAAAAATAAACTAGAACTTTGTATTGTTAAAGATTTTCCATTATTTGAATATGATGAAGAAAATAAAAAATATGAATTTTGTCATAATCCTTTTAGCTTACCTCATGGTGGGATTAAAGATTATGAAACTAAAGATGATGTATTAGATATTTTAGCTTATCAATATGATTTTGTTTGTAATGGTAATGAAATGGCATCTGGAGCTATTAGAAATCATGATTTAGATAGTTTAGCTAAAGGATTTTCAGTAGTTGGTTATACAAAAGAGGAAGTAGAAGAGAGATTTAAATCAATCTTTACGGCCTTTAAATATGGTTGTCCTCCTCATGGTGGGATGGCACCTGGAATAGATAGAATTTTAATGCTTATTAAAGATGAACCTAATTTAAGAGAAGTTCAAGCATTCCCAACAAGTGCTAGTGGGTATGATAATATGATGGGTAGCCCAAGCACTTTAACTAGATTACAACTAAAAGAATTAGGTATTAAAGTTGAGGTGAAAGAAGATGAGTAAGTTTACTAAAGAAATGGTAAATGATTATGCGGATAAATTACTTATTGGATTAACTGAAGAAGAAAATAAAATGGTTTTAGATGAATTTGATATTATAGATGCTAATATAGATTTAGTTAATCAAATTCCTGGTATTGAAAAGGTTGAACCAATGACTCATTGTTTAGATGAAGTAATTACCTCTTTAAGAGAAGATGTAGTTGAAGAGTCTGTACCTATTAGTGATTTACTTAAAAATGCAGATTATACAGATGGTAATGAAATAGAAGTACCAAAGGTAGTGGGGTAGGTGATTAGATGAAATACATGAACAAATCAATAATCGAATTACATGATATGCTTGTTAAAGGAGAAGTTACTAGTGATGAACTTGTTAAAGAATCATTAGAATTATCTCATCAATTACAAGATGAATGTAATGCTTTTGTCACAATTTTAGATGATGCTAAAGGTGGAGAAGTTACTGATAATTTATTATCTGGTATTCCTTATGGAGTTAAAGATAACTATTCAACTAAAAATATTTTATCAACAGGTTCTTCTAATACCTTAAAAGATTATGTTCCATTTTTTGATGCAACAGCGATAGAAAATTTAAATGAAGCTGGTGCTATTAAAGTAAATAAAACGGCTATGGATGAATTTGGTATGGGGGGAACTGGTACTACTTGTCATACTGGTACTGTTTTAAATCCTTGGGATAAAACTAGAATGTGTGCTGGTTCATCAGCTGGTTCAGCTTGTGC
>CANRBE010000019.1 GCA_947628785.1 uncultured Bacilli bacterium | reverse complement strand
CAATAATAAAATATAAAAAAACTATATTTTTTCTAGGTTAAATCAGTATTATTAGTACAAAACTGTCAAACTAGGGATATGAATTTACTAATGAACTTAAATAAAATGGTATAGTCTTACCATTTTTTATTGTAAATTAAAAAAATGAACAAATAACTGATACTTATTAATTTTAAATGTTAAAAAATATGTTGAAATTGCAAAAATATTGTTTGTTTTTTTTAAAATGTATGATATAATGAATAAGAAAATAGGGGGATACGAAAGAATAAAAGGAGATGTTTTATGATGCAAGAAGAAATACCAAATAATCAAATGATGGGACCTGTTAATAATGTAGATGATTCTGATGACTTTTTCTATAATGAACAAGAAGATAGTAATAATGAAAGTCAAATTGTCGTACCTAATATTGAATTACCACAAATGGGAAATCTTAATCCAGTGGAGCCAACTCAGATAGTGGCAGAACCTACTGAAGAAACTTCTGTTACACCTTCTTCTAATATTGATTTGGTAGTAGAACCAACTATTGAAGATAAAACACCTCAATTAGAAGAAGTAAGTGAAGTAGAAGATAAGAATGAAGAAATTGAACCAACAGATAATAGTATGTTTGATGTTCCAACTTTTGAACCAATTTCTTTTGATTTAAATAGCAATTTAGATAGTGATTCAAATAATAATTTAGATGTAAATATTGAAAGTACTAGCAGTAATTTTGATAGTATGTTTGATAGTCTATATAATGATGTTAATGGAGCTAATAATTTTATTTCTGATATGTTAACTCAAAAGAAAAGAATTCAAGATTATGAAACTAATTTGAAAAAAACAAAGGAAAAATTAGATAAAGAAAGAGAAGATTTTGCTAATTATATTGATGCTCAAAGAAAAATTCTTGAAACTGAAAAAGAACAATGTAATGAATATGTAAAAAATCAAAGATTAAGAATTCAAAATTCAGAACAAAAATTTAACAGTGATTGTGATGCTTTAAAAGCTCAAATGAAATTAGAAGAAGAAAAAATTAAAATTGCTAGTGAAAAATTAGATGATGAAAAAGAGCAGTTCAAAAGAACTCAAGAAATAGAAGAAGAAAAAATTCAAACAGAAAGAAATAAATTAGAAAATGAAAGAGAACAATTTGAAAAAGAAAAAGAAATAGCATTAGAAAAGATAAAACAAGGTCAAATCGAATTAGAACAACAAAAAGAACAATTTGCGAAAACAAAAGAATTAGAAGAAAGAAAATTAGAACTAGAAAGTAAAAATTTATCTCAAAGTTGTGCAAGATTTAAGGAATTAGTTTCTCAATTAAATTCTGGTTTTCAACAATTGCCAGGAGATAGAAATCAATAATGAATAAAAAAGGTAAAGAAGAAACTACGGGACAAGGTGTTGATTTATTACAAAATGACCCAGTTTCTTTTTCTGAACCAGAAAATGGAAAGACTGGTGATAACGTGGAATATGAATTGAAAACTGTTGAACCTGAAGAAATGGAAGAATTAGAACCTCTTGAAATGAAACCAGTTGATAAACTTCCAGATTTAGATGGTGATGAAGAAGAGTATGAAAGTAAAGTTGATGATAAGGAAACGGTAAGTAATCAAACTGAAATCGACTTTGAAGAAACTGAAAAGGGAATAGCAAAGACTGATATTGATGCTATGTTTGCAATTGCAAGTAGTACAGTGTCTGAAGCTAAAAGTATATTTGCCAAAAATAATCAGGTTAAAAAAAGAATTGATGAAAAGATAGAAGAGTTAGAACAATTAAAAAAGGATTTTGAACAACAAAAAGAACAGGATTTTCAAAAGATAAGAAGTTATAAGGAAGAAGTATATAATAGTCTAAAGCAAAAAAAAGAAGCTGTTGAACGACAAGTTTCTAAATTAAAAAAATCTCAAGTTAATTTTGAACAAGAAAAAGAAGAGTTTGAAAAATATAAACAAGATGAAATGAATCAAATTAAGGCTATAAAATCAAAACAAAAAAAATTTTTTGAAGAAAAACAAACAGAATTAGATAATCAAGAACATGATATAAGATTAAAATTAGACTTGATTGAAGAAGAAAAAAGAAAATTAGAGTTAGATAGAATTAAATATGATGCTGATAAAAATGAGCTTTCTAATAATTTGTTAAAATTTAATGAATTGGTTAGTGATTTTACAATAAACATTGATAAATTTAATGATGAGGGGAATTAATATTCCTCTTTTGCATAAAATAGTAAAGTAAATGTCAATGTAAAGTTAAAAACTATTTACAAACAATAAAAAATAGTATATGCTATAAGTAGTTAATAATAGAAAGAGGTATATATATGTTATTTTTTGGAAAAAAGAAAAAGAAAGAAGAAATAGCTGGTGAATTAAAAAATAAAACTAATTTATATCAACCAAATGTAAATGATATTAATGCACCACTACCAGCAGCTACTATTCCTGTAGTTGGTCAAACAATACCAACATCTTCTAATGAAAATCAACCAACACCACCAGTAGCTCCAGCAGTAGGGCCTGAAGCACCTAGTTCAGTAGAACCAGCTCCAGCAGTACAACCTGAAGTAGCTAGTCCAGTAGAGCAAGCTCCAGCAGTACAACCTGAAGCACCTAGTCCAGTAGAACCAGCCCCAGTAGTAGGGCCTGAAGTAGCTAGTCCAGTAGAACCAGCTCCAGTAGTACAACCTGAAGTAGCTAGTCCAGTAGAACCAGCTCCAGTAGTAGGACCTGAAGTAGCTAGTCCAGTAGAGCAAGCTCCAGTAGTAGGGCCTGAAGTAGCTAGTCCAGTAGAACCAGCTAGTGGAAATATTGATGCTACTGAACAATCAATGTTTGTTGACCAACCTAAAGTAGCTCCAGCCCCTCAACCAACTAATGTTGAACCAAAATTTTGTCCAAATTGTGGAAACAAAGTAGAAGGCGATACATGTATCCTTTGTGGTACTAAAATATAGATTTAATTAACCACCTGTTTTAGGTGGTTTTATGTTATAATAAAAAAAGAAGGTGGTGGTAATATGTATGCACAAGTATTAGTTGAATTAAAAGCTAAAAAAATAAATCAAACATTTACCTACCATATACCAGCTGATATGAATGTACAAATAGGTTCTAGAGTTTTAGTACCTTTTGGAAAACAAAAATTAGAAGGATTTGTTTTGAACATAAAAAAACAAATAGAAGCTGAATATCAAATAAAAGATATAGAAAAATTAATAGATGAAGAAGTAATTTTTAATCAAGAATTGTTAAAATTAGGTCAGTATATCCAACAAAAAACCTTAAGTAATTTAATTCATTGCTATCAAACTATGGTTCCAACAGCTTTAAAAGCAAACAAAAATCAAAATATAAATAAAAAAATAGAAAAATATATTGAGTTAAATATTTCAAATGAAGAAGCTATTAAGCTTGCTAAAAATAAAGTTCAACTTAAAATAATAGAACAACTATCTAGACCATTATTATTAAAAGAAGCAAATAAAATAAGTAAATCAGCTGTAGAAACCCTTTTAAAAAAACAAATAATAAAAATTGATAGTGAGGAAACATATCGGATACAGTATAATAATGAAATAATAAAAAACAAAATAAAATTAACTGAAGAACAACAAAAAGTAGTAGAAGAAGTAAAAAAATCATTAACTAAATTTCAACCATTTTTACTTCATGGAGTAACGGGAAGTGGAAAAACAGAAGTTTATTTAGCTTTGATAGAAAGAGTTTTAGACATAAAAAAAACAGCTTTAGTGTTGGTTCCAGAAATAAGTTTAACACCTCAATTTGTATCTAAATTTACTAGTCGTTTTGGTGATAAAATTGCTGTTTTACATAGTGGATTAAATGATGGTGAAAAATATGATGAATGGAGAAGAATTAAAAGAAAAGAAGCTTCGATAGTAATTGGAGCTAGAAGTGCAATTTTTGCTTCCTTAGAAAATATAGGAATAATAATAATAGATGAAGAACATTCAAATACTTATAAACAAGAAAATACCCCTAAATATTACACCCATGATATAGCTTTATGGCGAGGAAAATATCATCATTGTCCAGTATTACTTGGTAGTGCAACCCCTTCTTTAGAAAGTTATACAAGAGCTAATTTAGGAATATATAAATTACTAGAGATAAAAAATAGGATTTCCAAACAAATGCCTAAAGTAACATTGATAGATATGAAAGAAGAATATAAAAAAGGTTATAATATCTTATCAGAAGAATTAGTAAATAAAATAAAAGATAGAATAAAAAAACAAGAACAGATAATGTTGCTTTTAAATAGAAGAGGATATACAACTATAACTATCTGTAAAAATTGTGGTTATATTCATAAATGTCCTGCTTGTGATTTACCTTATACCTTTCATAAAAAAAATAATTGTTATATTTGTCATTACTGTGGTAGTATGACTAAACCATTAAATAAATGTCCAGAATGTCAAAGTAGTAATATGGATTTAAAAGGAATGGGAACAGAAAAATTAGAACAATATTTACAAGATTTATTTAAAGTTCCAATTCTTAGAATGGATGCTGATACGACCAGAAGAAAAAATAGTTATAATGAAATCATAGAACAATTTAAAAATCAAAAATATCAAATTCTTTTAGGAACTCAGATGATATCAAAAGGTCTTGATTTTCCAAATGTAACTTTAGTTGGTGTTTTAAATGGTGATGCTATTTTAAACATTCCTGATTTTAGAAGTAGTGAAAGAAATTACCAATTACTTTCTCAAGTATCTGGTAGAGCAGGTAGAAGTAAGAAAAAAGGTGAAGTCATAATTCAAGGATTTTCTATTAATCATTTTAGTATTATATGTGCTTCTAATCATGACTATAAAAGCTTTTATAATCAAGAAATGAAGTTTAGAAAAAAATTAAAATATGTTCCATACTATAATCTTTGTTTAATAAAAGTAAGTAGTAAAAATGAAGATGAGGCTTATAATGAAGCTTTAAAAATAGTAAATTATTTAAAAAATAACCAAATAAAAAATTTGATGATATTGGGACCAAGTGTTCCTCTTATAGCTAAAATAAATAATATATTTTACTATCAGATTTTATTAAAATATAAAAATACTAAAGAAATATATAACTATTTAAAATTTATAAAAGATCAATACCAAAATAAAAACATCAATCTAGATATTGATTTTAATCCATAGTAAAAATAAAAAAAATATGTTAAAATTGAAATAGGTGATAATGTGGATGAAAATATAAAAATAGAAAACATTAATTTTAAAGTTCCCGTTTCAATAGTTTTTATGGGAACTCCTGAATTTGCTGTACCAATATTAGATAAATTAGCTAAAAAATATAAAATAAAAGCAGTAGTAACCCAACCAGATAAACCAGTTGGTCGCAGTGGTAAAATAATAGAGTCTCCAGTAAAAAAATGGGCAATGGATAATACTGTTTTAGTATTGCAACCTACTAATTTAAAAGAACAATATATGGATATTATATCTTTGCAACCTACGATGATTGTAACTTGTGCTTACGGTCAAATTATTCCAAGAGAACTTTTAGTTTATCCTGAATATGGTTGTATTAATGTTCATGCTTCTTTACTTCCTAAATTAAGAGGAGGAGCACCCATTCATAGAGCTATTATGAATGGTGATACTAAAACAGGTATTACTATTATGTATATGAACCCTCACTTAGATGAGGGTGATATAATAAGCCAAAAAGAAATTGAAATAGAAAATATAGATACTGCTAGTACCTTACATGATAAATTAAGTAAATTAGGTAGTGAATTATTACTTAAAACCATGCCATCGATAATAAATAAAACAGCTATTAGAGAAGAACAGGATAGTAGTAAATCAACTTATGCTTTTAATATTACTAAAGAAGATGAAAAAATAGACTTTAATAAAAATTGTCAAACAATATATAATCAAATTAGAGGATTAAATAGTTGGCCAGGAGCTTATGCTATCCTTAAAGGTAAAAGGGTAAAAATATGGGAAAGTAGAATAAGTTATGATTCTTATAATGGTAAATTAAACGGACAAATAACTAAAATTCATTCTGATGGAATTGGAGTTAAATGTCAAAATGGTGAAATTATAATAACTTGTCTTCAACCAGAAGGTAAAAAGAAAATGAAAGCTATTGATTTTTACCACGGTTATCAA
The DNA here is from genome assembly GCA_947628785.1 of uncultured Bacilli bacterium. Lineage (GTDB taxonomy): Bacteria > Bacillota_I > Bacilli_A > RF39 > UBA660 > HGM10857. Next base: position 9,958 of record CANRBE010000019.1, on the reverse strand, counting down.
AATAAAGAACAACTATTACATGCATTTTTTGAATAGGTGATTTATGAAAAATTTTTTAAAAAAAATAAGGGAATTGTGGAAAACTCCTAAGTATCATGCCTTGCTAGCTTTAGGATTATGGTTTTTGTTTTTCTTTGTTTGTTTTTTATCTTTATTTATAATGAAAAACTTAAAAAAACCTGTTATTTTAGAAGAACCCAATTATTCATTAGATAATTATGAGTGTAAATATCAAATAAGTATCAATGATAAAATATATAATTTAGTTGGTAATCGATATAAAACTAAAGAATTAGTTGAAGTATTAAATCCTCCTCAAACTTTTATAGTTGTCGAAAGTCAAAATATAGAAATGTTAAAAGGAATAGATTTTACTAGTTTAAGACTTGATTATTTAGTTAATTTAACTAATAATGCTTTAGATAAAAAAACTATAAATTATCAAAATAACGGTTCTAAAACAACGTATCAGATAAATGGAAGTAGTTTAAAGATAATTGATATTCCTCTAACTAATGAATTGGTTTATTTATCAATTGAAAAAGAAAATAATAAAGTAAAAAAAATAGTTTTAGACATAACTTCTATTATGAGTAAACAAGATAAAAGTATAAATAATTATAAAATTGAAATGGAATATAGTAAGTATAACCGAATTAGAGATTTTGCGGTTGATTAAAATAATAGTATTAAATATGAATATGCTTATTAAGCAATTAAATAAAAGCTTGTATTTTAAAAGAAAATATGTTAAAATTAACGAAGTGAGGCGATATTATGAAAATAGCTTTAATCATTGTATCAGTACTTTTAATTTTAATTGTATTATTACAATCTGGTAAGGCTGAAGAGGCTGGTTTTATAACTGGAAGTACTAATAGTGATTTATTTAAAAATAGAAAAGAACGAGGAGTAGAATTATTTATAACTAGAGCAACTATTGTTTTAGGTATAGCTTTCTTTGTTTTATCTATTGTAGCATAAGAACGAAAGTTCTTTTTTTCTTAGTAGGTGATTTATGAAGCAAGTAAAATCTGTTTATATCCATATACCTTTTTGTAAACAAATATGTAGCTATTGTGATTTTCCTAAAATGTTTTTAATCGATAAATGGGTATCTTTATACTTAGATAGTTTAAATAATGAAATAAAAAATAATTATAAACATGAAAAGTTAAAAAGTATTTATATCGGTGGTGGGACTCCATCTTGTTTAAACCAAAAAGATTTAATTAAACTATTAGAAATAACTAAACAATTTAATTTAGATAATAATTATGAATTTACAATTGAATGTAATATTCAAGATATAAATAATGAGATATTAAAATTATTTAAAAAATATCGAATTAATCGTCTTAGTATTGGAATACAAACTTTAAACAAAAAACATTTAAAAACTTTAAATAGGTATTGTGATATAGATTACATAGAAAAAATAAATTTAGTTAAAAAGTATTTTGATAATATTTCTATTGATTTAATGTATTCGTTACCTAATCAAACCTTAAATGAATTAAAAGAAGATATAAATAAAATATTAAAGTTAAATATTCCACATATATCTTGTTATTCTTTGATGATTGAACCTCATACTATGTTGTATAATCAAAATGTTAAAAATGATAATGATATATTGGATAAAAAAATGTATGATTTAATCAATCAAACTTTAACAGATAATGGTTATATTCATTATGAAACTTCTAATTATGGTAAAAAGAAATATTTTTCAGTTCATAATTTGGAATATTGGAATAATTCTAATTATTATGGTTTTGGTTTGGGAGCAAGTGGGTATGTAAATAATTTAAGATATACTAATACTAAAAAAATAACTGATTATTTAAAAGGTAATTATTGTTTTTATAAGGAAGTTTTATCTAAAAAAGATAAAATGATTTATGAAATGATTCTTGGTTTAAGAAAAAGTGAGGGCGTTAATGAACAGTTATTTTATAATAAATACGGAAAAACTATTGAAGAAGTATTTAATATAGATATTTTATTAAAACAAAAAAAATTAATTAAAAAAAATGGATTTATTTATATACCTTATAAGTATTCATATGTAGCTAATGATATTTTAGTATATTTTGTTTAGGTAAATCATTATATTTGATAGGTGATGTTATGATAATATCTCATCGAGGCAATGATTTACATAATTTTAAAGAAAATACTAAAGAAGCCATTATTAGTACTTTAAGTAATGATTATACATCAGGAGTTGAATTAGATGTTAGGATGACTAAAGATAAAAAAATAGTTTTATCACATAGTTTATTTTATAAAGAACATATTATTAGTTTAACTAAATATAAGGATTTATCTTTAGATTTATTAAAAAATGTTTTAAAAGGTATTAAAAGTAAAAAAATAATCATAATAGAAATAAAGGATTATAATTTTAATATTATACCTGTTCTTTATAAAGTCATTAAATCATTTTCAAATTTAAATATTTATATTCATTCTTTTTATTACGATATTTTAAAAATTTGGAAAGAAAGATATCCTAAGTACAAAGTAGGTTTAATAAAATTTAGTATTATAAATATGGATAAAGCTAATGATTTTGATTTTATATCCCTTTATTATAAAAGTACATATAAAGGTAAAAAGGAAGTTTTTTACTGGACAGTAAATGAAAAAAAAGATTTTATTAGACAAAATATTAACATTATTACAGATAAACCTTATATTTTTTCATTTACAACTAATATTAATTGTGATAAAATAAAAATATAGAAAGTAGGAGAGAATGTGCAAAAAGGAATAGTAATCTTTATAGAGATAGCACTAATTTTATGGTTAGGAGTTATAATAGCTAACAGATATTTAGCTTATTTTGAAAAAAAACCTATTGTTGTAGTTAGTGAAAAAGAATATACTTATGGAGATGGTAAAGCTACTGAATACGATAGTTTAGGTTGTAAAGTTTATCATTATGAGGATTCTACTGAAAACCGTTGGGAATTTAAAGGTTTCTGGGGTAAAGTAGATAAAAAAGAAGTTAAAACGGCTTAAGAATGATTAATTCATTCTTTTTTTATATCAAAAAAACCGATATAATTCGGTTACATTTTAAATATTTTATCATCAAAATCATCTTTACCATCATAATATAGTTTAGCCTTATATCTAAATACAATTCCAATCAAATTACTAGGGAATCTTTTAACTAACTTGTTATAATCAGTAATAATATCGTTATAGTATTTTCTTGCAGCGACAATTTCTGCTTCTGATTCACTTAATCCTAAATCAATTTTTAAAAATGATTCATTATCCATCAAATCAGGAAATTTTTCTTTGTATCTATTAAAATCATTAATACATTCGTATAGTTCTCTATCTAATTCAAAATTGTTGACTTTTTTATCTTTTAATTCAATAACTCTAGTCATAATTTTTTTATCATCATGAGCTTTTTCTTGAATATAAGATACTGATTTATTTAATAAATCAAACCTTTTTCTTAAAGTTGTATCAATAAAGTTTTCTGCTTCATTAATTCTTATTATATAAGTTTGATATCTATTATATCCACTAATCAACCAAATTAAGAACATACAAATAATTATAAATACTAATAATACTATTATTACTGTTGTCATCCTACCACCTATTATAATTATAGCAAACCTAAAAAATAAATGCTAGTCTTTTGGAATAAATTCTTCACTATAATTAATTGGTTCATCAAAAGTGATAAAATCAACATAAATCATAAGTAGCAATTCCCATTTACCACTACCAGGTTCACTGATAATAATATGGTCTCTTCCAGCTTGTTCAATTATTCCACTAAATTCTCTATCTCTAAATTCATTGGAATCAGGGAAAGTCATATGAACTCTGATTTTTTTGCCTTTGTTTAATCTTAAAATATTTTCAATATAAGATTGTTCTAAAGGTAACATTGGTGTTATAGTTTGAGCTGTTTGTTGGTCTGGTACAGGGGTGTTGTTACTAAATAATGGTTGGCCTGGGAATATTGTTTGACCCATATAATTATTATTCATAAAATCATCCTTTCTTTAAATTTATATGAAGAAGATAAAAAAAAATAACTTTTTTATAAATGAAAAAATAAAAAGTCAATTATTTGTCAAATAAGTGTCAAAATATTTGACCTTTTTTTCTTTTTTTGATATAAATAAATAAGGTGATAAAATGGCAAAATACGATGAAAACTCAATAAAAATATTAGAAGGATTAGATGCGGTTAGAAAAAGGCCAGGTATGTATATTGGTTCTACTGATAAAAGGGGTTTACATCATTTAGTGTGGGAAATTGTCGATAATGCGATTGATGAGGCTATTAATGGTTTTGGAAACAAAATAAAAATAACTTTGCACGAAGATGATAGTATTAGTGTCCAAGATGAAGGAAGAGGTATGCCAGTTGGAATGCATGCAAGTGGAGTTAGTACTCCTGAAGTTATTTGTACTGTTTTACATGCTGGTGGTAAATTTGAAAGTAGTGGATATAAAGTATCTGGTGGTTTACATGGAGTTGGAGCTAGTGTTGTTAATGCTTTAAGTAAATGGATGGAAGTAACGATTAAAAGAGATGGTTTTGAACATTATATTAGATTTGAAGATGGTGGTAAAACAAAAATACCTTTAAAAAAATTAAACAAGACAAATAAAACTGGTACAACAGTTAGATTTATGCCTGATAATACCATTTTTTCTAGTACTCATTTTTCTTTTACCGATATTTGTGAAAGAATGCAAGAATGTGCTTTTTTACTAAAAGGTTTAACTGTTGAAGTAGAAGATATAGCGGATAATAAAAAAGAAATATTTTATTATGAAGATGGATTAAAAGCTTTTGTTGAATACTTAAATGAAGATAAACAATCACTACATAATGTTACATCATTTACAGGAGAAAAAGAAGGAATTAAAGTTCAAGTAGCTTTTCAATACTGTGATACTTATTCAGAAAACATAACTTCATTTGTCAACAATGTTAAAACAACAGATGGTGGAACTCATGAAGTTGGTTTTAAATCAGCTATTACACGTGTATTTAATGATTATGCTAGAGCTAACAACTTTTTAAAAGCCAAAGATAAAAATTTTGATGGTCCAGATACTAGAGAAGGATTAACTGCAATTATAAATTTACAAATACCAGAATCTTTATTGCAGTTTGAAGGACAAACTAAAGGAAAATTAGGTACACCACTAGCTAGAACTGTAGTTGAAGGAATAGTAACTGAACAATTACAATTTTTCTTAGAAGAAAATAAAGTAAGTGCAACTAAAATTTTAGAAAAAATGGTTAAAAGCAAAAACGTTAGAGAAGCAGCTAGAAAAGCCAGAGATTTAGCTAGACAAGGAAAAGGTAAAGGAGCTAAAGATAGAAATATCAGTGGAAAACTTGCAGCTGCTCAAAAGAAAAATCCTAAGTTAAATGAACTCTTTTTAGTCGAAGGAGATTCAGCAGGAGGTAGTGCTAAATTAGGTCGAGACAGTAAGTTTCAGGCAATTTTACCATTACGTGGTAAAGTTTTAAATACCGAAAAAGCTAAAATGGAAGAAATTTTAAAAAATGAAGAAATAAATACGATGATTTATACTATTGGAGCTGGGGTTGGAAGTGACTTTACGATTGAAGATTGTAATTATGATAAAATAATTATTATGACCGATGCGGATGTAGATGGATCACATATTCAAGTTTTATTATTAACATTTTTCTATAGATATATGAAACCATTAATAGAAAATGGTAAACTTTATATTGCTAGACCACCTTTATATCAAATATCTTGTGGTAAGGAAAAACATTATGTTTGGACTGAAGAAGAAAGAAAAAATTTAGTGGATAGTTACAAAGGAAAAAATCCTCAAACAAAACGGTATAAAGGACTAGGTGAGATGAATGCTGAACAACTTTGGGAGACAACTATGGATCCAGCTAATAGAAGTTTAATCAAAGTAAATATTATCGATGCTTCAATGGCTGAAAAAAGAGTAAGTATTTTAATGGGAGATAAAGTAGAACCAAGAAAGGCTTGGATAGAAGAAAATGTTATCTTTTCATTAGAAGATAACTATATAATTTAGAAAAGGTGATAAAATGCAAGATATAAAAGACAAAATATGTGATTATGCCTTAGAAGAAATTATGGGTGAAAGATTTGGTGATTACTCTAAAAGTATTATTCAAGAAAGAGCATTACCTGATGTTAGAGATGGTCTAAAACCAGTTCAAAGAAGAATACTATATGGAATGTATAGAAATCATAATACTTTTGATAAACCCCATAAAAAATCTGCAACTGCGGTTGGAGATGTTATGGGTAAATACCATCCTCATGGGGATTCTAGTATTTATGAAGCTATGATTAGAATGAGTCAGTGGTGGAAACAAAATACAGTCTATATCGATGTACAAGGTAATAATGGTTCAATGGATGGTGATGGACCAGCTGCTATGCGTTACACAGAAGCAAGACTTGCCAAAATAAGTAATGAACTATTAAAAGATATAGATAAAAACACTGTTGACTTTGCCCCAAATTTTGATGATACATTATGGGAACCAGTAGTTTTACCAGCTAAATTTCCTTGTTTACTTGTAAATGGAACAACAGGAATAAGTGCGGGTTATGCTACTAACATACCTCCACATAATTTAAAAGAAATAATTGATGCAACAGTTTGGCGAATCGATAATCCTGATGGAACTTTAGACCAAGTTTTAGAAATAGTTAAAGGTCCAGATTTTCCAACTGGAGGTATTATTGAAGGTAAAAAAGGATTAATTGATGCATATACAACTGGTCGAGGGAAAATAGTAGTTAGATGTAAATATGAAATTGTCAAAGAAAAAGGTAAAAAACAAATTTTAATTACTGAAATACCTTTTGATGTCAATAAATCTAATATGGTTAGAAAAATAGGAGATATTATCATTGATAAAAAAGTTGCTGGTATTTCTGATGTTAGGGATGAATCTAACCGTAAAGAACCAGTTAGAGTAGCTATTGATTTAAAAAAGGATGCTGATTGTGATTTAGTATTAAATTATTTACTTAAAAACACCGATATGCAAATATCATATGCTTTTAATATGGTAGCAATCGTAAATAGAAGACCGATGACTTTGGGTATTTTACCTATTTTAGATGCTTATATAAAACATCAAAAAGAAGTTATTATCAAAAGAACTACTTTTGATTTAGAAGTTGCTAAAAAAAGAATGCATATAGTAGAAGGTTTGATTAAGGCTTTATCTATTTTGGATGAGGTAATAGCTTGTATTAGAAAAAGCAAAAATAGAAGTGATTCAATTAATAATTTAGTTGAAAGCTTTGCTTTTACATTTGAACAAGCTAAAGCTATTGTCGATTTACAATTATACAGGTTAAGTAATACTGATGTTGAAACTTTAAAAGAAGAATATAAAAATTTAAAAATAATTATTGAAGGATTGGAAGCTATTTTAAAAAGTGAAGAAAATTTAAAACAACTAATGAAAGATGAATTAAACAAAATAGCCTTAGATTATGGTACAGATAGAAAGACCGTTATTAAAGATGAGATAACTGAAATTAAAATAGATACAGAATCAATGATACCTAAGGAAGATGTTATGGTAACTGTCTCAAAAGAAGGATATATCAAAAGAACTTCTTTAAGAAGTTATGATGAAAATGTTGATACCCAATTAAAAGATAGTGATTATTTAATTGGAATATTTAAAGTAAATACTTTAGATACAATTTTATTATTTACTGATTTAGGTAATTATTTATCTATCAAAGTTCATGAACTGCCTGATTTAAAATGGAAAGAACTAGGAAAACATATCAGTAATTTGATACCTATTAAAGCTTTGGAAAATATTGTATTTGCGATGCCAGTATATGATTTTGATAGTAATAAACATATTACAATATTTACTAAAAATGGAATGGTTAAAAGAACCATTTTAGCTGATTTTAAAACTCAAAGAACATCTAAACCAATGGTATCAATTAAATTAAAAGAAAATGATAGTGTAGTTAGTGTAACTGATAGAGAAGATAAATATACTTTTCTTGTTACTAAAAACGGTTATGGACTAACTTATTTAACTGAAGAAATACCTGTTACTGGTTTAAAAACTAGTGGGGTAAAATCAATTACTTTAAAAGATGATAGTGTAGTTAGTGGAATTTTATATAATGATGACTATGAGTATTTAACGATTGTAACTGATAAAAATACTTCTAAAAGAATCAAATTAACTGAGTTTGAAAAAACAACAAGAGCAAGGCGTGGAGTTCAAGTAATAAGAGATGTTAAAACTAATCCTTATCATATATTAAAAGCTTTTATTATTAGTTTTAAAGACCAAATATTAATAAAAACTAGTAAGGAAATAAAGGTTTTAAAACTAACTGAAATACCAATTAATGATAGATATGCAACTGGAAGTAATATATCTAAACAAAAAATACTAGATTGTTTAAAGTATCCTAAGATATTAGAAAAAGAACAAGTAGAAGTAATTGAAAAAGAAAATATATCAATCGAAGATATTGATAAAAAAATGCTTACTATCGATGATTTCTTGAAAGAAATGGAAAAATAGTTGAAAAAAAATATATAATTTAGTAGAATATAGGTGAGGTGATAACATGCCAGCTTGGTTAGTAGATATATTTCAAATATTAGGTGGTTTCATAGTAGGAGCTATTGCTGGGTTCTTTATTGCTAGAAAAGTAATGGAAAAATATTTGAAGAAAAATCCACCTATCAATGAACAAATGATTAGGGCTATGCTTTCTAGTATGGGAAGAAAACCTAGTCAAAAACAAGTTAATCAAACTATGAAACAAATGAGTAAGTATATGTAAACTATTGACTATTCAATAGTTTTTTTGTTTTTAAATTAAAAAAAATATCATAAAATGTAATGGTGATGTGATGTTAAAGTTTTTAAAAATGTTGTTTAAAGATTTTTATATTTTTACAGCAGCTTATTCTAATAATTTATTTCCAGACCCTTTAACTAAAGAAGAAGAGGAAAAATATCTTAGTTTAGCTAAAATAGGTGATAAGGAAGCTAGAAATAAGTTAATTGAACATAATTTAAGATTAGTTGCCCATATTGTTAAAAAATATGACCACCAAAAAGGAGAAGAAGATGATTTAATTAGTATAGGAACTATTGGACTTATTAAAGGTGTTGATAGTTTTTCGTATAAAAAAGGAGTAAAACTTACTACTTATTGTGCTAAATGTATTGAAAATGCAATATTCACATGTTGGAAAGCAGTGTAGCAATTAGTAAGCTGTTTGATAAATTAAAGGACAAGCTAGATAATGAAATCACTTTAAAAACTCATGCTAAATGGAAGATACCAACAATAAATAAAAATAGTACACTAGGACAACAGATTAAATATTATCGTAGATTAGCAAATATAAAGCAAACTGATTTATGCTTAAAACTTGGTTGTGATAGAGGTGTTTTAGACCATCTTGAAAATAGAGAATTAAAACTTGTTAATATTAAATTGATTAAAGACATTATAAAAGAATTAGATATTGAAGATAAAATTGTTATAAATGATGATTATATAGCTTTTCTTTTAGATAATCCAATTAAAGCTATACTTGATTTTAGAAAGAAAAATAACCTTAAAAGAATTGATTTAGCTAAAATGCTTGATAAAGATATATCAGTTATAAAAAAATGGGAAACTGGTAAATCACAGATGACAAGAGCAAGTTATAACAAACTAAAAAAATGTATGAGTTAGTCGCTCGTACATTTTCCTTTTACATCTTTTAAAATCAAATCTAGGATTTTCTTTTTAGATGCATCATTAATATTTAATTGATTTATTTTTTCTATTAATAGGGTTGCATGAAAGTTTGCAACTCTATTTTCAAGTTCTTCTTTATCTTCTTCTAGTTCTGGAAGATTTACAATAACTTTCAT
>CANRBE010000018.1 GCA_947628785.1 uncultured Bacilli bacterium | reverse complement strand
GTTCTGAGTTTTTGATTTCAAAAGTTTTTATTTCAAAATCAAAATGGAGATAATCAACTATCAATTGTTTTAAAAATTTTGGATTTTTTAAAAATAAACACTTGAAAGCCTTGTCATAATACAAAGGCATTTTAATATAATCAGAGTCTATTTTGGATTTGGTCATACTTCACCCCCTCCCTGTTAAGACTATATAATAATAAAAAGAAAACACTAGATTTGTCGATTGTTGTAATTAATAAAAAAAAATTAGAGTTTTTTTATTCTCTAACTTATTCTATTTCTAAAGAGTATTCATCTCCTATTACACCAGCACCTGTACCTAGTTTGACATTACTTTTAAGAACTACGATTGGGCGCACTCCACGAGAACTGCCGTTACTAGTGACCCAATTTCTGCTATAAGAATCCCAAAGATACAAAATATATGTTGAATAGGCGGAAGCCAACCAATAATAACTTCCGATATCTATTAGTTCTGTGCTTTTCCCACAATATAAACTTGAGTTATTATAACAATTTCCTCTGTCATTCTTATCTAAATAATCTAATAAATTATAGTCTTTATTTCCATTTTGATGATAATTTACTATATTCACATCATCGCTATCCATATAGTGAACACTTAAGGCTAATTCACTATTTCCATACTTGGTCCAGGCTTTTCCTGTTCCTTCATTACTAGCTGATGTTGCTCTTACTTTTAGTATTTTTTTACTAGCTTCTGAATAACCAATTGAATCATATGCATGATAGTAACATTCTGGGGTTCCTCCATGGATTAACGTGATTTGTCCATTACTATCAACATTCATTATTCGCCACCCTTTATACTTAGTTTTATATAAAGAACTATAACAAGTAATACTATTATTCTTACTTAATCCATTTGTAGAACTGTTTGTATTATAATCATATATATTGAATGTTCCTTGGGTTGTTACTTCTGTTTCTCTTACTCCATCTCTTGTTGCGTTCCATGTTCCATTATCTGGGGTGTAGTTTACATAATTTCCAATATCTTCTTTCGTTGGTTCTCTTGGTGGTACATATTCTTTTCCTGTCCATGCTCCATTTAAATAACTAAATACATATCCATTTATTAATAAGCCTGTTATACTCTCTACATCTCCATCTTTTGTAAACTGAACTGTCCCTTTACTTGGTAAACTTCCATCTATTTCCAAATTTAAGACTTTATCTCCACAGGTTAACTTATCTTTTAAGGCACTACAACTTTCTTTTATCGACTTATTTTTTCCCATCATATGAAACAAATGAGCTTTTTCTGATGCCTCCTTATATTCCATGGCACTACTTTTAGCTCCTTCATATTTTGCTTTCTCAATTAATTTTAATATAGTTGGTGTTACTATTAGTGCAATTACAGAAAGTATTACTATAACCGCTAATAATTCTATTAAGGTAAATCCTTTTACCTTATCTGTAAATAATACCCCCCCCCATATTGACATTCTCTTTACACATATTTTTCCTACCTTTCTAGTTACTATATTATCATATTTTATTATTCTTAACAAGTACAAAAAAATCACCCATACGGATGATTAGAGTTAAACAATAAACATTTTTTATAAAAATGCTTTAATACTTTTCGTACATGGAAATTCCTAATTGATCTGCTTTTCTTTCAAGGTTTTTTAAAAAAACAAACGTTACAAAAATAGCAACCACTAAAAATATTAGGATTCCAAGACCACTGTTTATATCTTTTTGCATTTTATAAAACTACAGTTGTTCCTTGAGTTTCAACCGTTTTAGTAAGACATAATTTGCTTGAAACATATGTCATCATTGCACAACTAAACACAACAGCAGCACAGGCAATAATAAGACTTCCTGTCCAAGTATTAATTTCTTCTTTCATTCTATCCCTCTTTTCTTATAACATTGTAACAAAAAAATAAGTATTTGTCTAGTCCACTATTTAATGATTTATTTATTATTATTTTTTTGGTAAAATATAATAAAAGTAAAAGAGGTTTGTATGATAAATATTATAATCGTTGAAGACAATCAAAAATGGATGGAATACTTAAAAAAAGAACTAGATAAAATATTATTTTCACTTGATATTTCATTTAACATTATAACATTTTCAACATTCGATAAAAAACTAAAAACATACATTTCAAACAATAACAACACTTTAAACATCTACATACTAGATATTGTCCTAAAACAACATAACGGTTTAGATATCGCTAATTACATTCGTAATAAAGCTTTAGACTGGGATAGCTTTATTCTATTCAATACCAACTATCAAAAAAAATATGAAGAAAAAATATATCAAGGAAAATATGGATTTTTAAGATTTTTACTTAAAGACAGTAAAAATTATGCTTTAGAATTAGAAGATGCTATTAGATATGCTATAAAAACTGAACATAAAAGAAAAAGTATCTGTCTAAAAACACAAAATATGATTTATAGATTTTATACCCAAGATATTTTATACGTAGAATATGTAGATAGAAAAAGTAAAATATGTACCAATTATACTACTGCTTCATTCAACATCTCCTTAACTGAACTTAAAACTATGCTTGGCGATGATTTTATGTATAGTCATAAAGCTTGTTTAGTTAACACTAAAAAAATTAAAAAAATCGATAAAAAAGAAAAAATTATTTATTTTGATGATGGTATTACAACTAACTTACTTTCCAAAAAACACCTAAAAGAACTAATATACTATTTGGAACATAAAAATTGATATCTTAGACAAAAATCGACTTAAATTTTATTAAATATGTTAGAATAAACATGGAGTGAGATTTATGTTGTATAATTTAAAAATTAAAGAGCAAAATCAAATATTTTGGTGTAATAAATTTTTCTCATTAAAAAAAGAAAAAGCAGCTCGTTCTTTTTCTTTCCAAATCAACCTAAAGCAGTCAAAATGAATTGGTTTTGTCAAAATAAACAGCTCTCCCTGTTTATTTTTTTTATTAAAAAAAAATCATATTTAAAAATATGATTATTCAATATGACATGCTGTTTTTTTACAAATAACTTTATATTTTTTCTTCAAAAAGTTTAAATTATTGTCATATTTCATAATTAGTTCAGCTTCTGAAACTGACCAATCATCAGTAAATGTAATTACACCAGAAGTTGGCAAATTACCCTTTATATCTACTGACAACAAAATTTGTTCTAAAGAGTTATCAACAGAACATTTTATCTTATCATCGTATACCTCACAAGTATTATTTAATTTTAATTTATAATTGGACATCATATGAGAAATAATAGCATTACTAGCTCCATCTATATATGCTCTAGATGATGCTTCTATCGCTGCATATTCCCATTTTTGATAAATCTTAAATGCTATAAAAAATAATACTCCCAGTATAATAAGTCCAATAAATAATAGTTTCGCAAATCTTATAAAACTAAACCCCTTTTGATTAATTGACCTCATCTTTATACCTCTACTTTTATTTAGTATACCACGTTTATAGATAAAATACTATACTTATTTTTATTTTATGTCAACAAAAATCAATTTCGTTATTTTTAAACTGTTCTATCGTTTTAAGCCAAATATAGTCTTCTACTACTCTACTTTTTTTAGGATGCATTAAATATCTAACTGAAAGTCTTATATGATTATCAATTATTTTAGTATAAATAATAGGCTTAAATTTATTGTAATAAATTCGGTATTCACTACTAGCTTGACTCATTTGTTTTTCCATTTTTTGAGGTATTCTTTTTATAATATCATTTTCATTAACGATTTTATATAATATTCCTTTGGCTTTTTTTATATCAGTATTAATTGGCAAGTCAATATTTATTTCTTCCCAAATATATTTAAAAGCTTTATTATAATTTTTAACTGGATAAGTTAAAACATAACTATTAGGTACAACGGTAACTATTCCACTACTTTGTTCCCCATTTTCTTTATCATTTACTTCTAATATTTCAAAATTTAAAGCTGATAGATTAATTACATCTCCCTTAACATCATGAATAAGTATTCTATCTTCTAAACTAATTATTTTTTTCATTTTAATATATATACCCGCAAACAAATTTAAAATAAAATCTTTTAATACTAAAGTAAAAGCTGTTGAAACAAAAGTAATCATTGTCATCATATTTTTTAAATCTTTAGACCAGTAAACTATTAAACAAAAAACGAATATAATATTAAAAATAATATGATTTTTTTTAATTCCTAAATATTGTTTTTTATTATTGTTAAAGTATTTTAAAAGTAATTTATCTAAAATAACTTGTAAAGCTTTTAAAAAATAATAAGTAAAAATTGATAATAACAATATAATAATATGCCTTTCACTAATATTTAAAGTATCAGCTATATAATTTATAATTTTTTCCATAAATATCTCCTTTCTATTATATGATTTATAAGGGTTATAAAACCATTATTTTAACAAGATTATCTTTACCGCAAGCATCATTATACTATTATATCTATGATAGGTCAACCAAAAATTTAAATTTTTTTTAAATAAAAATTTTACTTATATTAAAAAATATTTATTAAAAAAAATATTATAAAAATTATTAATAAAAAAATAATTATTTTGATTAAAATATGATATAATATATATCGCAAATTATTTGGAAAAAGGAGGAATTTAATATGAATTTTGAATATATTGATGAAAACTTAAACATGATTATGAAAAATTCGGATAATGTTTTATACTTAAGACCTTATGAAATAGGAAATAAAAAAGCATTATTTGCTATAGTAAAAGAAGATGATGGTGTTTATAAAAAAGTTCAGATTACTAAAGAACAGTCTAAATCAATCTTTCCTTTTGAACCTATTTACTGGTTTTATAAAGGACCTGGATATATTTATTTAAAAAATTTTATGGTTTTTGATAATAATCTTGCTATAAATATAGCCAATATAGATGGATTTAAATATAAAATACTTGATGAGAAAAGATTTTATAAAGTTTATATTTTTGCAACCTTTAATGATGGTTCAGCTACATTTGTCTGTCGAGAAAGGGAAAAAATATTTCAAAAACAAGGGGGAATTAATTCATATTTAAACTTTTTAAAGTCTAATAAAGAATATAACTCCAAATATGATACGTATGAAATTATAGAATGTTACAGTAAAGATGATGACACTTTCTTAATACCAAATCTTCAAAAAAATACTGAAGAACAAGTTAAAATCAAAAAACTAACAAAAGACAAACAATGTTAACTAAAAAGATGACTTTAAGAATATCTTAAAATCATCTTTTTTAATATTAAAATTTACATATTAAAAATTGTAAGTTTTTAGAAGTGGATGAACCACTTTTATTAACATCATAATTTTCATATACTTTTTTAACAACAAGATTAACTTTTTGGCAACACTTTTTTATCTCATCAATTGTAAAAATCCGAAAAGTATGATTATCTATATATTTTTTACCATCAATTTCAAATATAATTTTACTATCTTCTATTTTTGATTTTTTATCATAATTCCATTCCATAGTTCTAGTCATATTGTCATAATAATCAATTTTATTGCCTGATTTTTGGGGATTATGTAAATCAATTATTATCTTACCATCATCAGTTAAAATATCTTTTAAATTCATAAGAGCTTTTTCTAACTCTTTTACATCTTTTAAATGATTTATTACAGCAAACATTGAAATTATCACATCATATTTTTTATTAATATTTAAATCCAATATATTTTGTAAATAAAGATGAGATTTAATTCTCGTTTTAGCAATATCTAGCATTTCTTTATTAAAGTCTAAGCCATCAACTTGAAAACCTTTTTGTTGCAATAAAAAAGCATGCATACCAGTTCCACAACCTATATCAATAATTTTATCATTTTGATTGATAAAATTCATTAAAAATTTTGTTTCTTTAATATAGTTTTTATTTTTATAAAATTTATCATAATACTTTGCAAATTCTTTGTATTCCATTTTATATCTCCTATAAGTTATTTCATAATAAATATATTTTATAAATTATTTATTTTATATAAAGTTTATATCAATTTAGTATAAGTGATGTAGTTATAAACTTTTAGCATATTTCATAAAATATCTAGTTTCAGTTGTCTCTTTAATTTTAAATCCTAATTTTTTATATAAATTTAAAGCAGGAATATTTTCTTTATAAACCCATAAATAAACTTTAGAGTTATTATTAAGTATATTAGTTAATATATTTGTACCTATTCCTTTCCTTCTATAGTTTTTATCTAAATATAATTCATTTAGTAAAATACCATCTTCATATTTTTCTAATAATAAGCATCCAACTTTTTTGTTGTTTATAACAATTATATCATAATCACCAATTTGCATAGGAATATTAGTTTTAACATAATTGGTTATTTTTTCCTTTTCTTCTTTAGGTAAATCTTTAGCATCATCTAAAATGGTTTTTAATTTATAGGTTATTAATAATTCTATATCATCATTAGTTGCATCTTCTAATTTATAGTCTATATTGTTTTCCATTCCAAATCACTCTTTCTTTTATAACTCAATTTTAACTTCGATTTCCTTTATCTTTTAAAATTATAACATAATTAAATACATTTTGATATATGATAGTGAATCTCAACAATATAATATAAATTTATGATACTATAATTTTATAAATTATATATATAAATCAAAATTATTTTGCCTTAAAAAAATAATTAACCTCCTAGTATTTTGACAAGTGAATCAAAAATAAATAGGAGGTTACTTTTTTTATCAATATTCGAAAAAGTTTGAATAGATTTGTCACTAGTGCCCTAACAGAAGGAGTATGACAACTTTTTGAGCTAAAGAATCTTTAATAAAATAACTATTGTTTTATATGTTTTTTAATTTTCTAATTTTGAGTAACTTTAACTAATTTTTTTGGTATTGAAGATTCTATTTCCCATTGTTGAGGCCTTAACTTATGCATCTGTTTGCAAAATTGTATTTCATCCCATATTCTATCAGTAGTCTTTTTATTACCATAGAATTTTAACAGTTCTTCATAAGAATATTCATACATTTGAAATTTATCAAATTGAGGTAATGTTTCACCTTTATAATTAGCACTATCATTGGCTACGCCCCACTCCCATTGTTCTAAAACTTCATCATACACATCATCATCAGCCCAAAAATCCATAATTAACTTTTGCTTTTCATCCAAAGTCCAGTTTGGATTTCTAAGTATCCAATATCTAATATCAAAATCTCCACTTCCATGAGCTTGAGTATTACTTAATGATGCAAAAACACTTGCCATATAAATACTACCTGTTTTAGCCCCTACAGGATTAATAGATCCACTAAATTCAGTATACATAATTTGCTCATCTGTAATTCCTTTTTCATCAAGTTTTTTTAAGTAATTATTCATATCATTTTCATATCTAGTAGTCCCTATTTTATTCATTGCTTCATTAACAGCAAAATCTTTTTGCTTTTCAGTTAATTTTATATTATTGTTCCATAAACTCATTAATAAGTAAGAATTACCACCATTACTTGCCCCATCTATAACAATCCTAGCTATATCCGTATTTGTATAAATATTTTGAATTAATTCATTATATGCTACTTGATTAACATTATCAAAATCAGTTAACATGGCATCACAAATTGTTAATCCATTCACTATATCTCCATTATCCCATTTGTTTCTTTTAATTTTTACAGCTTCTTTTAATATTTCTGGTTTGCTTTTAATTGTTTCCCATATGATATGAGCATCACCAATTTTTTTAAATCCATACATTGCTCTATATAATTCATCATCTACTTTTTCAATTTCTAACATAATAAAACCTCCCTTAAATATGCATTATAATTACTTTCTTAAATAATTAAAAAATTTTATAAAATCTAAAATGATTGCCACTTCACACGTATTATTGACAATATGCAAGTGTATTTTCTAAATTAATATATACATCAATTTTAAATTCATAAATATTTTATCATAACTTATAACATTTTAAAACTCAATTTATCAAATAACTTAAAAAGTCCAAGTTTTAATCAATCTGGTGCCAACACATAAAGAAGTCTACAACTTTTTCATTTTCTACTATTTATTGGAAATAAACTCTTACTTTTTTTTAACACTAAATCTTTTGACACGTTTGTTCCATTTTTAAATAACCATTTTTCATATTCTAAAAAATCACTCTGATTTTTTAGAATAATATCACTAAGTTCATAAAAATATATATCATTTATTGGTGTAATCCTTTTTTTATTTCCGATTCCAACTATCATATTTATATTAATTAAAAAACTTGGTATTGCAAATTCAGGAAAAAATATTGTTTCAAAATATTGTAATATAGAATCTTTGTATTCTTTAGGTATACATCCTATATTGTATCTTCCCAAACCAAAATGTTCATTTAAAAGTTCATTTTTAATGTCATAAGCTGTAATAATCGAATATTTATCATAATATCTATCCAAATTTTGTGCATCCATAAATGATATAGCCGAATCATAGTAGTAAAAGAAATGTTTATACTCTACTCCTTTTTCATATTTAAAAGTATTATCTCCGCGAGGCGAATTTATATGATTAGGTATACCAATCATACAAGCAATTTCTCTTTCACTAATACATCTATAAACTATCAAATTAATCACTCCCAAAAATAAATTGATAATTATTATATCATGTATTTTGTTTTTGACAAAATTATTAACCCTTAAGATAACCTAAGAGATTATCTTTTTATATCATTATTCAAAAAAGTTTTAATAGATTCGTCACTGGTACAAGAGAAGTAGTTATCTACAACTTTCGCTCATATCGATTTGATATATAAAATATCAATCTTTAATAATATTTAATCACACTTTTGATTATGTGTCTCAAAAAATTTAATATTTTGATAGTATTAATAGTTAATTAATTGCCAAACCTCTTAATTGAAGGAATATGATAAAATGTCAAAAAAAGATTTTATAATTTTCTTTTTAATTAATAGGTAAATTATCTAAATCAAAAAATTTTAGAACATGCAAGTAATAACGTAACTGAAAAAATATATATACATAAAAATTTAGAAGACTTAAAATTGCAACATATTAACTATCTAGAATAAAATTATATTTTATTATTTTTTTGAGTGCTACCGTTAAAAATTATCAATAATTTTAAAATATATCCATATAAAAATTTTCCTTATATTTCAAAGGAAAATCTTAATTTCTAATGGTGCTGAAGACAGGACTTGAACCTGCGACCTATTCATTACGAGTGAATTGCTCTACCAACTGAGCTACTTCAGCAAATAAAGATACCCTTATTCAGGAATATCCGGTAAATCACTATTAATCGTTGTCGATTCATCTACTGGAGCAAAAGGATCAACAAAAGTAATTAGAAAATCTTTAATTCTCGCAAATACTTCTCTTATGTTCCTACTTTGTTGATTAGTATATTCTTTTTTCATAGTTGGAACACCATAAGCATCAAGTCCTAATTTTCTAGCAATATATAAAGCTCGATATAAGTGATACTGTTGTGTTACAATAATAACCTTTTTAGAACCAAATAATTTTTTAGCTCGATAAAGACTTTCATAAGTAGATAAACCAGCTGGATCAGTAAAAATATGACGAGCTGGAACACCTTTATTAACGGCATAATTTTTCATAACATCAACTTCATCATAGTCTTTAGTCCTATTGTCTCCACTCATTAAAATACGGTTAATTTTATATTTATTATATATTTCAATTCCCCTTTTTAATCTATCTTCTAACATTGGACTAGGTGTCTTATCTGGTCTTACTGCTGCCCCTAAAATAAGAATACAATCAGGGTCGATATTTCCAATCTGTGAAACACCAATAATACGACTATGTACTGAAAACTTAACATAGCTATTGATACCAAAGACAAAAACAAGGAAAACTACAAATAAAATAATCAATAATTTAATTAGAAAAAAAATTTTTCTTTTGATATTTTTCATAACAAACCTCTTATTTCATTTTATTTTCATTTTTTGTCATTATTCCGAAATCAAAACTAGATTCTTTTAGATAGATGTGATAAATTAGGTTCACCACATTCATAATAATGGCAATCCATATTATACTTTTTCATAAGTTTAAAAACATCATCTAAACTAATTTGTGGTAATCCTTTTTGATTCATTAGAAGTAATAACTTATCATTTATTTGAATAAGTCCTCTATATTGTTGACTTATCTTTTTATTCAATTTCAAAGAAAATTCACCACCAATATATGGATAAAAATCACAGTCATTATTGCCCATTTCTAAAGAATTTATAATATTTTGTTCTAACTTTTTAATAGTATGAATAAAGTCTAAAGTAAAATCACTATCATCAAGTTCTAACTCATCAGCTAAATAATTAATATGAAAGTTCAATTTACTAAATTTACTTAAAATATCTTTTTTAGTTACTAAATCATCTTTAGAAAACAATATATAACCATCTTTAATTTCTAAAGCAGTATGAAACTGACTTGTTTTAAAAAGCTTATTCCCCACTTTGAATTCACCTAATAAATTAGTATACAATTCAAAATTTTGGTTATTTTTAACTAACTTAAAAACATGGTTTAATTCATCTGGATATTTTTCTAAAGTCCATATATTTTGTTCCATAACTTTCTCCCTCAAATTAATTATACCATGTTTTCTTAAAATAACAAAATCTTAACATTTTTAAAAATTTGTTTTAAGTATTTCCTTTAACTTACTACAAACAGTGTCAACTACTAATTCTTTATTTAACTTTCTAGTAGATTTTATAGCTTTTATCAAAAGGTCATAATATTTATTTTCATAATAAATACTTACAAATATTTCATCATCATTACCCATTTGATTATTTAAATCACTTCTATTCATTTTACCTGTAATACCAATTCCTATATCAGATGATGCATACTTACTAATATTATAAGCCATTGCTCTGGCGGTTTCTTTACTATATACACTATATTTATCAATTATCTTTTTACTTACACCCAAAGATATTTTATAATCATTAGAATAAGTAACAGCACTAAACTTTAATATCTCACTAGCTCCTTCAATATTAGTAATTTCATTTACCATCGCTCCACCAGTACATGATTCCATTGTGGCAATAGTTTTTTTCTCTTTTATAAGCTTTTCAACTAATTCTTTCATAAAGTTCCTTTCTATTTAAGTAAAAAAGAATAGAAAAATCTATCCAAGATAATTTAAAACATAAGGTTTTTCTTTAGTTCCAAGACCTGTTACCATAATATTTGGTTTTAAAGTATAAACAGGATAAACACTAGCAGTACTTGGACTATTAGTCTCTTCTATTTTACCATTTTCATTAACTAGCCAAACTTTACTAGTTTCACTATTTAATAACCACATCTTCTTTCCCTTAGATAAATAATTTTTACCAGTACAATTACTATCTAAGAAATTATTTTGACAGCTTTCATTTAGTGATACTCTAACATATTCATAAGCTGATAAAAGTCCCACATTAGCATTGATACTAGATAACTGATTAATACTCTTTAAAGCTACCAAATTAGCTTCTTTATATTCACCAATTCCTGTATACCAAGTAGCATTACTTAAAACATGTTTTTGAAGTGACTCTGATAAAGTTTGATAAAAATTAGTATTCAAATAAGTATAAATACTAGATGTTCTAAAATTATAGTCTTGTTTGTTTGGATTTTCTTGCCATATTTTAGTATCTCCACTATCTTTAATTACCTTGATTGTTTTAGTTAATTTATTCAAACTTAAAATACGATACATAGTATTATCTATATTAATATAATTATTAGGTGTCATTCCCCGATAAACATATTCATCATCTATTTCATATAAACCGTCATCACTAGTTACAACTGGCTCATTACTAAGAATTACTTCATAAGCAGATATTAATTTAGTAGTTCTTATTTTTAAAGAATTACAATTATCATCTTTATAAGTGTACTGATAATTACTTTTTTCATTATCATAAGAAATTACCACACATCCATCCATTTTCTTTTTAGTGACAGGATTTTTAATAGTTCCTTTAGATAAATAATTTAAACTTTGAAGTTCACTTATTGTTACATAGTTATCATTCAAATTATATTCATCTAACTTTTCTGGATGTTCAATAGCATAATCAGAAGCTGCTTTTTCTATTAAAGATATTTGAGTAGTTAAAGCTGTTTGTTTGGATTTTTTTATTTGAGAAACTACTACAGGAACGATAATCATCATAAGAATAAGGATGATAGAAAAAGACGCTAATACTTCAATTAAGGTAAATCCTTTTTTCATTTTATCACTTCTTTCTATTCGGGATTTTTAAGTTTTACTTGGATAGTTGCTTTACTATCTAAGAGTTCATCTTTTTTAATAGATTGTTCATAAACTACTCCATTTCCTTCAATTGAAACATTTAAGTTTAAAAGAGTAGCTAAAGCTAAAACATCACTTCTACTATAACCAATTAAAGAAGGCATTTTATAATCATTTTGATTAGTTAGTAAAAATACTTTGTCTTTAGCTAATACTTTAGTGTTTTGATTTGGATATTGTTTAACTATTCTATCACCACTACCAAGCTTAATAACATCAATTTCTTGTTTTTGTAAGGCATTTGTTACTTGATTAGCATTTTGGTTAATGTAAGAGTTTAAAACAACACTTTTCTTTTCTTGTTCTTTTGATGATTCTTCATAAAAATTCTTATATTTTGCTATACTCATAATAACATTTTTAGTAGCACTTATCAATCCTTTATTAGTATCTTTTTTAGGTTTTTTCATAGCTGTATATATTATAACTGATGGGTCATCTTTAGGATACATTCCAACAAATGAGAAAATATAATTGTTATCCCCTGTTAAATATCCCCCACCTTTACTATTATATATTTGGGCAGTTCCTGTTTTAGCAATTAATTCTATCCCATCAATTTTATATGATTTTCCAGTAGTTCCAGGGTCTTTTCCTTCAACGACATTATACATAAGTTGTTTTACTTTATCAACACTTTCTTTATTAACTAATTGCTTAGATAATTGGGTATTAGCTTTATAATAAGTTTCATTAGTATTTGGATTGATTATTTTATCAATAATATATGGTTTTACCATCTTACCTTCATTAGAAATCAAAGAAGCTGCTTGAAGTTGCTGGATAGCTGTAGTAGTTAGCCCTTGCCCAAATCCAGCATTAGCTACCTCAACAGCATACTTAAAGTTCAATTCTCCTGTTTGTTCTCTAGCTATTTCAATACCAGTTTTTTTACCAAATCCATATTTGCTTAAACAAGCTTTAAGTTTTTCTCCGTTTAAATATTTTTGCATAATATTAGCAATTCCTACGTTTGATGAGTATTCAAACCCTTTATCAAAGGTTATTTCTCCCCAACCATATTTATTCCAATCTTTAATAACATCATCGCCAATTTTTATTTGCCCAGATTTATATTTAGCATCACCTTGGTATTTACCACTATCCATAGCACATAAATAGGTATATATTTTCATAGTCGAACCAGGCTCATAAGTATAAGTTACCAAAGGACTTTCATAATTTGTTATGTCTCTTAAATTAGGGTCAAACGAAGGGGTTGAACCACTACCTAATATAGCTCCTGTTTTAGCATCCATAACAGCTATCTGCATCCATTCTGGTTTATACTTGTTTTTTACCTTTTCTACTTCTGATTCTATAAATCTTTGAATGCTAGAATCTAATGTTAAATATATATCATAACCATTAACTGCTGGTTCATTATATTCTTTTGTACCAGGTATTTTATAACCAAATCTATCTTGTTGATACTCTAAATAACCATCTTTACCTCTTAATAAATCATTATAGCCAGCCTCTACTCCTAATTCACCAGTTATTTCTATAGATGTCTCTTCACTTTCAGTTTCTTCAACGTAATTTTTTACTTCTTTTTCTTTGGCATAACCTATCACATAAGAAGCAAAGTTACCATTGGGATAAAATCTTTTAGAGCTTTCAATAAAATCGATTCCTTTTAAGTCTAAAGCTTCTATTTCTTCTTTTTTTAATTCGGTAATTCCCTTACCAGCTTTTCCAAGTTCTATTTGGTATTTTCCTTTTTCTTTTCCTTGATTTAGTAATTTTTCTAAATAACTAGTTTCAACATTTAAAACAGGCGCTAAAGTAGAAGCTGTTTTTTTTATATCTTCTACATAGTTATTAGTTTTGTTCCCATCTAGGTATGCAATAACAGTATATGAACTTACATTTAAAGCTAGGGGATTACCTGCTACATCAAATATAGTTCCTCTACTAGCTGTTAAAGTTTTTTTTACTGTATTTCTTGTTTTCGCAAACGCAGCCATATCTTTATTTAAAATTTTAGGTGACAATGATAAATAACCAAACCAAATAATTAGTAATACTATAAAAAAAGAGTAAATTAAAAAAAGTTGTAATGGTTTTTCCCAAATTTTTTTCTTTACCCTTCTTTGATTCATTTTATCAGTCCTTACTAGTTATTTATTACAATTATATTTTCATTGTTATAAGCAAGTCCCATATCAGATACAATGCCTTTAATGTTTTCATATGATGTTAGTTCACTCATCTTCATTGTTAGGCTTTCATTTTTCTTTTCTTGTTTTTCTATATCTGCTTTGACTACTTCAACATTCATACTTAATCCACTAATACCAGCTCCACCAAATACTTGAAGTACCATTGCAAAAACAAAGCTTAAAACAGCACAAGTATATAGTAATTTTTCTCCTTTGGTAAATCTGGTTCTTCTTTTCTTTTTCATTATATCATATCCTCTCTAAAATTCTAAGTCTTGCGGAACGACTACGGTTATTTTTTTCTACTTCTTGTTTACTAGGTGTAATACTTTTTATTACTTTATAATTTTTTTGAAACTCTTTTGGAATAACTGGTAGACCTTTTACTTTTTCATCTATTTTAGATACTTCCCTAAATTTTTTTTTGCATATTCTATCTTCTAATGAATGAAATGTGATTACTAGTATTCGGCCCCTTTTATTTAGTATAGTTATAGCATCATCTAAAGCTTTTTTTAATACTTCAAGTTCTTGGTTTACTTCAATTCTAATAGCTTGAAATATTTTTCTTGCTGGGTGATGATTTTTTTTATAACTAAAAGGAACACTTTCTTTGATAATGTCTACTAGTTCTAATGTTGTTTCTATCTTTTTTTCTTCTCTTTTTTTTATGATATTATTGGCTATATTTTTAGCATATTTTTCTTCACCATATTGATAAAATATTTGT
Organism: uncultured Bacilli bacterium; assembly: GCA_947628785.1. Taxonomy (GTDB): domain Bacteria; phylum Bacillota_I; class Bacilli_A; order RF39; family UBA660; genus HGM10857. The sequence continues at coordinate 1,723 of CANRBE010000018.1, read as the reverse complement.
ATTAGTTTTTCTTTAGGATAATTATTTACAACATAACTAGCTGTCAGTTTATTGTTTTTATCCATTCGCATATCTAGTTTAGCATCTTTATGGAAAGAAAAACCTCTTTCATCTTCATCTAATTGAGGAGAAGAAACTCCTAAATCAAATAATATAGCATCTACTTTTTCTATTCCTTTTTTGTTTAATTCTTTTTTTATATTAACAAAGTTAGAATAAATAATAGTATAATTATTAGCTATTTTTTTTAGTCTTTTATCACTATAATTAATAGCTTGTTCATCTTGGTCAAATGCATATAAATGACCATTAGGTATTTTTTTTAAAATCTCACTAGAATGTCCACCATAACCTAAAGTACAATCAACTACAATACTGTCTTTTTTTAAGTTTAAATTTTCTATTGTTTCTTTTAGTAAAACACTTTCATGCATTATATCACCATGTTTTCAAATAGTTCATCTGCTATAGTAGATAGATTGTTTTCATTATCTTTCATAAATTTTTCCCAAGTTTCTAAACTCCAAATTTCTAATCTTTCATTAACTCCAACAATCACACATTCTTTTTTTAGGGAAGCATATTTAATTAATGATGGGGCAATATTACATCTTCCCATTTTATCGATTTCACAAGTGGTAGCTCCTGATAGGAAAACTCTTAGAAAGTTTCTGACATTTTTGGTGTTAGGTAGGTTTTTGTATTTATCCATAACTTGTTCCCATTCAGCTTTTGGATAGATAAACAAACAATTATCTAACCCTTTAGTTATAACAAAATCATGACCTAATAAATCTCTTAATTTAGAAGGTATAGTAATTCTTCCTTTATCATCAATATTATGATGATATTCACCCATAAACATTATAACACCCCACTTTGTTCCACTTTCAACCACTATGTACCACTATTATAACTAATTTTTTTTTATAAGTAAAGATGATTTTTGTCAAGTTTACATTTTTTATTAAAAAAAATTAGGATTTTTTTCCTAATTTGTGTTCTCACAATGTGTGAAATTGTTATAAAACTGCGGTCATGTTGCTGGTATTCAGTAACATGACTTATTTTTTATTTCACTTCGTTTATGATAATTCTAATTCATATTCATCTCCTATTGCTCCTGAGCCTGTTCCTAGTTTGACATTACTTTTAAGAACTACGACTGGGCGCACTCCACGAGAACCGTTGCGGTAGCTCCAGTACCTGTAGTAGGGATCCCAAAGATACAAGTATTCAGTGCTGCCCGCAGAGGCCAGGTAGTAGTAGCTACCGATGTTTATTAGTTCTGTACTTATTCCACAACCTGTATTGTTAAAACAGTTTCCTCTGTCATTTTTTTCTAGATAGTCCCATAAACTATAATTTTCATTTCCATTTTTATTATAGTTTATTATATTTACATCGTCACTATCCATATAATGAACACTTTCTGCTAAAGTACTATTTCCATACTTAGTCCAAGCTTTTCCTGTCCCTTCGTCTTCAGCTGATGTAGCTCTTACTTTTAGGATTTTTTTACTTGCTACAATTTGTCCTGATGAATGATAGTAACATTCTGGGGTTCCTCCATGAATTAGGGTGATTTGTCCATTACTATCTACATCCATTATCCGCCATCCGCTATATTTTGTTTTATATGATGCACTATAACATGTAATACTTTCATTCTTACTTAAGCCATTTGCCGAACTTTTTGTAACTACATCATAGATATCAAATG
>CANRBE010000017.1 GCA_947628785.1 uncultured Bacilli bacterium | reverse complement strand
AATATAACTCTTATATTTTTATCAAAATTATATAAAGAATATATTTCATCGAAATGAACATTTTCAAAATACATATTATCATCTTTTTTAAATACATATTTATATGCGCTAATAACAAAATAATATGAATAATTATCTATAATATTTAAGGCTCTATTCTCATCATCAATTATTACATTTTTATTTTTTAAATATTATAATAATTCTTCATTATGTTTATATTCTTTCATATAATATTCCTCCATATCACCTTTTTCATATCTAGTTATATTTACTCTATTACTTTTCCCCTCTAATCCTAATTTTTTTGAAACCTCATCTTGTGTCATCTTTCTAAATTGTCTTGTAAAAGCAATTCTTAATCATTGTGTTAAATCTTTTAATTTTGGTTTTGAATAAATTAATCGCATTTTTTCACCTCCTTTTTTATGTCGCAAAATTCTTATATTTTCACACCAAAAAAGGCCAAGATACAACTATCTTAGTCTAATTTATATATAAATATCAATTATGATAGGTTTTCTTAACATTATATTTTTAAGTTCTGGTATTTCTTCTCTATACCTTAATACATCATCATCTGTAACAATTATTCGGGTTAGAAAAACTTCATAATCTTTATCTAATTGTTGGCCTTTCCGCGGATACTTGCTTGAGCAGCAGCTAATCTAGCAATAGGTACTCTAAATGGTGAACAAGATACATAAGTAAGACCAATGTTATGACAGAATTCTACACTTGCAGGATCTCCACCATGTTCTCCACAAATACCAAGTTTAATATCTTTTCTTGTTTTCTTACCTAACTCAACAGCCATTTTCACTAATTTTCCAACACCTTGTTGGTCTAATTTAGCAAATGGATCTGATTCATATATTTTATTTTGATAATAAGAATCTAAGAACTTAGAAGCATCATCTCTTGAAAAACCAAAAGTCATTTGAGTTAAATCATTAGTTCCAAATGAGAAGAACTCAGCTTCTTCAGCTATTTCATCAGCAAGTAATGCTGCCCTTGGTATTTCAATCATAGTTCCAATATGATATTCTATATCAGAATTTTTTTCCTTTTTAACAAGTTCTGCTGTTTCAATAACAATATCTTTGACAAATTTTAATTCTTTCTTTTCTCCAACTAATGGGATCATTATTTCTGGTACTATATCATAACCATCTTCTTCTTTTACTTCTATTGCTGCTTCTATCAAAGCTCTAGTTTGCATTCTAGCAATTTCAGGATAAGTGACTGCTAGTCTACAACCTCTATGTCCCATCATTGGATTAAATTCATGTAACTCAGCTATTTTTTGTTTTAAATGTTCAACTGTAACATTCATATCCTTAGCTAAAGCAACAATATCTTCTTCTAAAGTTGGCAAAAATTCATGTAGTGGTGGATCTAAATAACGAACAGTCATAGGAAGTCCTTTTAACTCTTTATACATCGCCTTAAAATCACCCTTTTGAAAAGGTATTAACTCATTTAAAGCTTCTTCCCTACCTTCTTGAGTTTCTGATAAAATCATTTTTCTGATTTTAGGTATTCTATCTTCTTCAAAGAACATATGCTCAGTTCGACAAAGTCCAATACCTTCAGCTCCTAAATTTAATGCATTCTTAGTATCTCTTGGATTATCAGCATTAGTTCTTACTTTTAATCTTCTCATAGAATCAGCCCAAGACATAATTCGTCCAAAATTACCAGAGACTGTTGCCTCTTCAGTAGCAATTTCTCCTTTATAAATTTTACCAGTTGTTCCATCTAGTGAAATATAATCACCTTTTTTAAAAGTATAATCTCCTAATTTAAATTCTTCTTTTTCTTCATCAATTACTATATCACCACATCCAGATACACAACAAGTACCCATACCTCGTGCTACAACCGCAGCATGTGATGTCATTCCTCCACGAACAGTTAAAATACCTTGTGATGCAACCATACCTTCAATATCTTCTGGTGTTGTTTCAAGTCTAACTAAAATAACTTTTTCTCCCTTACCACCAATACCTTGATTTTTAGCTTCTAAGGCATTAAAAACTACTTTACCACTAGCAGCTCCTGGAGATGCTGGCAAGCCACTACCTATTACTTCCCCATTTTCCAAAGCTTCTTTATTAAAAGTTGGATGCAATAATTGGTCTAATGATTTAGCATCTATTCTAAGTACTGCTTCTTCTTCAGTAATCATACCTTCATCTACTAAATCACAGGCAATTTTAATAGCTGCACTAGCCGTTCTTTTACCATTTCTCGTTTGCAAGAAATAAAGCTTACCTTCTTGAATAGTAAATTCCATATCTTGCATATCACGATAATGATTTTCTAATTTATTTGCTAATTCCATAAATTGCTCATAACATTCTGGCAAATCTTCTTTTAATTTAGTAATAGGTTGAGGGGTTCTAACTCCTGCTACGACATCTTCTCCTTGAGCATTGATTAAGTATTCACCATATATCCCTTTTTCCCCTGTTGATGGATTTCTTGTGAATGCTACACCAGTACCTGAAGTATCACCCATATTACCAAATACCATTGATTGAACATTGACAGCTGTTCCCCAATCACCAGGTATATCATTCATTCTTCTATAAACAATTGCTCTTGGATTATCCCATGATTTAAATACTGCTTTTACTGCTCCCATCAATTGTTCATTAACATCTTGAGGAAACTCTTCTCCGTTCATATTTTCTTTATATACTTCTTTGAACCTAATTACCAATTCTTTTAAATCATCAACAGTTAATTCAGTATCATATTTTATTTTCTTTTTATTTTTTATTTCATCAATTATTTTTTCAAAATAAGATTTAGGTACTTCCATTACAACATCGGAATACATTTGAATAAATCTCCGATATGAATCGTAGGCAAATCTTGGATTACCAGTCTTTTTAGCAAAACCTTGAACAGCTTCATCATTTAAACCTAAATTCAAAATAGTATCCATCATTCCTGGCATTGAAGCTCTAGCTCCAGACCGAACTGATACTAATAGTGGATCTGAATTATCACCAAATTTTTTACCTTGAATTTTTTCTATTTCTTTTAAAGCCTTGAATATTTGCTTTTCAATTTCTTTTGATATTTGTTTTCCATTATTATAGTATTCTGTACAAGCTTCAGTTGTAACAGTAAATCCTTGAGGTATAGGTAAACCTAAATTAGTCATTTCAGCTAAATTAGCTCCTTTACCTCCTAGTAAGTTACGCATATCTGCATTACCTTCATTAAATAAATAAACGTATTTATGCACCATTATTCCTCCTATCTAAGTCCTTTTTTATTATATCAAATTTTTAATTACTTTGTATCTTTTTATTAAAGGTATTACAAAAATCCTCTTCAGTTAAAATATCCATTTCAATTTTTTTCTTATAATTTTATTTATTATGGTATTTATTTTATAACGATATTTACAAGTTTTTTTGGAACAACTATTACTTTAACTATTTCTTTACCATCAATATAATTTTTAACATTAGGTATATCTTTAGCTAATTTTTCCATTTCATCTTTGTTAGTATTACTGTAAACTTCTAGTTTTCCTCTTACTTTACCATTTACTTGAACAATCATTGTATAAGTTTCATCTTTTATTTTACTTTCATCATATTTAGGCCAAGTCTCATAAGCAATTGTTTTATCATGTCCCATTTTTTCCCACAATTCTTCTGTCATAAAAGGAGCAATTGGATTTAATAATTTCAAAAATTCTAAAGCATATTTTTTAGGATATGTATCTTCCTTATAGACCGCATTGATAAAAATCATCATTTGACTAATAGCAGTATTAAAATGTAAATTTTCATAATCGGTAGTTACTTTCTTAACAGTTTGATTATATACTTTTTCTAAGTTTTTATTATCTTCATCTTTTATTTTGTCACTTTCATAAAGTCGCCATACCCTATCTAAAAACCTTTTAGCTCCTTCAACACCTTTTGTATTCCATGGTTTATCAGCTTCAATTGGTCCCATAAACATTTCATAAAATCTTAAAGTATCAGCACCATATTCTCTAATAATATCATTAGGATTTATTGAAAATTCTGGATATCTTTTTCCCATTTTAATTCCATTAGCACCTAATACCATTCCTTGATGAACTAATTTTTTAAATGGTTCTTCAACTGGTGATATACCTTTTTTATATAAATAACGATTCCACATTCTTGAATATAATAAATGTCCAACGGCATGTTCTGGTCCACCAACATATAAATCTACAGGCATCCAATGTTTTAATAATTCTTTATTAGCTATTTCTTTATCATTTTTAGGGTCGATATATCTTAAGAAATACCAACTAGAACCTGCTGAACCTGGCATCGTACTAGTTTCTCTTTTAGCCTTTTTACCATTTCTTTCAATATTAACCCAATTAGTTGCTTTCTCAAGTGGTGAAGTACCATTTTTACAAGGACTATAATCTTCTAATTCTGGTAAAATTAAAGGTAATTCCTCATCTTTTAATACTTCAATACTACCATCTTCCATGTGAATAATAGGAATAGGTTCTCCCCAATATCTTTGACGAGCAAATATCCATTCTCTTAAGCGATAATTAACTTTTCGTTTACCAACTTTATGTTCTTCTAACCAATCAATCATTTTATTTATAGCTTCTTCTTTATTTAAACCATTTAAAAATTCTGAATTGATATGAATTCCATCACCAATCATTGCTCCATCATTGATATAATAATCATAAACTTTATGATGTAATTCATCTTTTATCTCATCTATTTTATCCTTACTTACCCATTCTACTTTAAAATTTTCATCTTCATCTAAATTTTGACTTTCTTGTTTGTTACTTTTTAGTTTAAAGACAAAACCAGTACATTCAATATTGAAATATTTATCTTTATTATATGCATAATAGTGATGATTAATTTTTGGAAGTTCAGTTACTAATTCAAAATCAACATAACCAGTTTCTTCTTTAATTTCTCTAATGGCACAATCGATTGGTTTTTCCTTATCTTTAATTGTTCCACCAACAAATAATCTACCACCTAAATCATACCAATTAATAGTTAAATACTTATCATTTTCTTCATCATATAAAATAGCAACAATACTATTTTTTTTAGTTTCATCTTTATGAGGTTTACCTGTTACTTCTTCTAAAACTTGAATAATATCAATATCAAATTTTTTAGCAAATTCATAATCTCTTTCATCATGAGCAGGAACAGCCATAATAGCTCCTGTACCATAACTTGCTAAAACATAATCAGATATCCAAATAGGTATTTCCTTATTATTAACTGGATTAATAGCATATGCTCCTGTAAAAACTCCTGTTTTATCTTTATTTAATTCTGTTCTTTCCATATCAGATTTAGTAGAACAAACTTTTTTATAATCATCAACTTCTTGTTTTTTATCTTTAGTAGTAATTAAGTCTACTAATTCATGTTCTGGAGCTAAAACACAGTAAGTAGCCCCAAACAAAGTATCACAACGAGTTGTAAAAACATCAAAAGATTTATTTTTTCCTTTTATTTTAAAAGTAACTAAAGCTCCGATACTTTTACCAATCCAGTTTCTTTGCATTTCTTTGGTTGACTCAGGCCAATCAATAGTGTCTAACCCTTCGATTAACTCATCAGCATATTTAGGAATATCAATAACCCATTGCTTCATATTTTTTCTAATAACAGGATATCCTCCCCGTTCACTTTTTCCATCAATGATTTCATCATTAGCTAAAACTGTCCCAAGTTCTTCACACCAATTAACTGGCATATCAATTAATTTAGCTAAGTTATCTTTATATAAATTCGCAAATATCCATTGAGTCCATTTATAATAATCTGGCCTAGAAGTCGCTATTTCTTTATCCCAATCATAAGATAGTCCTAAATCATATAATTGTCCTTTAAAGGTTTTAATATTTTTCTCAGTAAACCCATCGGGATGATTACCAGTTTTAATAGCATATTGTTCAGCTGGCAAGCCAAAGGAATCAAAACCCATAGGATGTAAAACATTATATCCTTGCATCCTTTTCATTCTAGCTACTACATCTGTAGCTGTATATCCTTCAACATGACCCGCATGTAATCCAACCCCTGATGGATATGGGAACATATCAAGAGCATAAAATTTAGGTTTAGAAAAATCCCAAACATCAGTTTTAAATACTTCTTCTTCAAACCATCTTTTTTTCCATTTTTTTTCTATTTCACTAAAATTCATTTTATTTACTTCCCTTCTTTTTAAATAATTTTCCTAGTATTGCATACATCATAAATTGTAATGGAACTAAAATTACAAAAGCTATCGCTACTTTATATAACCAATTATCTATAAAACTAATCACAAACAAAGTAGCTGAAATTATAAAAGAATTAGTGAGGGCAATCGCATGAGCTAATATTTTAAAGTTTATTTTATCTAAATCTAATTTATATTTGGTTACTAAAAAACTAACATAAGTATTTTGTTTAAATTTTTCTAGTTTGTTTTTTCTTAAAATGACAAAAAAAACATAAAATAAATAAATTAAAACAAAAGTTACTAAACTAAAAATAAAGTCAGACATAATTACCTCCTAAAATAAAAACTATATTAATTATAATATAGTTTTTTTATTTAAACAAGTATTTATAAGGCTTTAATCGTATAATTGTAACTTTCACCTTGCTTAGTTATCCTAAACTGATATGAATTAGCTTCAAAGTTTTCCTGCGTTACTGGATTTTTAGTTTCCTCAATTACTCCTTCATCTAATAAATCACCATAGGTTAATACTAAAACACCAAATTCCGTCTTACTACCATTTTTAACTTCACTTAAAGTAGCTTCACTAGTATCATCTAAAGTAGGTAATAATTCTAGATGATTGCTTCCCCATAATTTACAAGCTATCAAAAAGTTTTCTTCTTGGTGTTCTAGTAATTGTTCACGATAATTTTTAATAGAAGTTCTAATTATTGGTACCGCTATTAATGCCAACATACCAATTATTAAAATAACAGCCAATAGTTCTACTAATGTAAATCCTTTTTTCATATGAAACATCTCCATTTTTACTATATCACTTTTTTTATAAAAATGATAGTTTTTTATACTTGTTCTAAATATTCTAATAATTTCAAAAACAAATTAACAAACTTTTTCTCTAGTCCTTTACTTTCTAATTTTCTAATTTCAATTCTTTTTCTTTTGTTATCCCATTTTTCATCAAATAAAACTTGATATATTTGTTCTTTTAATTCTGTTTTTATTTGTAAATCTTGAATAATTGATAAAACATCATATCTTACTAAATTTTCTGCTTCAATATCGATGTGATTACCAGATATTTCAATTTGTAAAGTTCCAACTGATGGTACATCTTTTACTTCAACTATACAACTAATCGATTTTTGATAGACAGAATATTTATATGGTTGCTTATTGAAAAATACTTTTACATCATCTGGAGTTCTTGTATTTTTCATCTTGATACGATAAGTTCGTTTATCAGGTACAATACCAGTTTTTCCTTCCACCGATTTAATTGTAATTAAATGATGATTAAGTTTATATTGATATTCGATATTAGTCAATAAATAATAACCTTTTTTGTATAAATCTGATACTCCATCATCTTCATATAAATCATAACTATTATTCATACCAGGAAATATAGTTATTTCTAGTGTTTTAGGTGGGGTTGTATCATTAATATTTTCTTCTTCTGGATAATAAGTTAAAGGAATAATAGCACCTTTTCTAACAAAACATGGATAATCTTGGTCTTTATAAAAACCTAGATAAGCTCTATCTCCATTATATTTTTTTCCTGTTTCATAGTCAAACCATACTCCTTTAGGTAAAAAGAATTTATGAATAACTCGGTTCATGACATAGTCTTTTTTTCTAAGGATTGGAGCTATAAACATTTGACTTCCAAAATAGTATTCTGTTTTATAAATATCATCATCATAATAGTCTGGATAATCAAAATAAAGGGGTTTTATTAATGGTGTTCCATCTTTATGATAACGATAACATTCAGAATATAAATAAGGTATTAAATTATGTCTTAACTGGAGATAATCTTTAGCTATCTCATATGTTTTAAAATTCCATTTCCATGGTTCTCTTTTATAAAACATTCCTTTATCAGAACCAAATTTTAAAATAGGACTAAACACTCCCAACTGAACAAATCTAGTATATAGTTCGCTATCTTCAGTTCCTTTAAAATATCCCCCTACATCATAAGCAAAGAAATTATTTCCAATATTAGTAGAAGCAATATTAAAAAGTGATATCATTTTTAAACTTTCCCAACTAACAACTGTTTTACCAGCGTATGTAACAGGATAACGATGAGTTGCTATTTGACCATTTTTAGATAAAATAACAGGTCTTTTTTGATAATTTCTACTAGCATTATAAAATTGATAATGGTTTAAAAGCCACAACAAATTATAATTGTTTTGTTCCTCACTATCTATCCAATAAAAATCAACATTCATATCATCCAAAGGATTTATTAAAATTTTAAAATAAGCATCTATTGTTCTTGGGTCATATACATTAAATGGTATTATTCCATTACTATCAGGTTTTAAGTACTTAGTTAAAGTAGCATAATTATTTTCATATGGATAAAAACCTAAAGTAGGATTTATGCTTAAACCTAATCTAACTCCATATGAATGAAGGTATTGAACAAGTGAAACAGGGTCTGGAAATAGTTTTTGATTCCAAGTAAAACCACTATTAATTTTTTGATTTTTATAATTTGATTCATACCAACTATCTGATAAAATAAGTAAAGATAGTGGTATTTCTTTATCTTTAAACTCACCTACTAATGCTCTAATTGAATTATCATCATAGGCAACATTCTTACTCCACCAATTACCTAAAACATACCTTGGTATTAAAGCTGGTGAACCAGTTATTTTAAAATAATCTTGCAAACATTTTTTAAAATCTCTACCATACATAAATAAATATATATCAATTTCTTCTTCCCGTCTTCTACTAACCGTTCCATTTTTTTCCATGACATTGGAATTAGAGTCATCTATTGCAACAAATCCATCTGATGAATAAAGTCCTTTAGAAAGTTTTAATTTACCTTCTGTTTTATCTAATGAAAAACCAGGAGTTCCAAAATTTCTAGCTTCTGGATGACCATAATACCAAATACGGTCAGTATTTAAAAGTTCTACTTTTAAATGGGCAATAGGATTCATTTTTGTTCCTATAAAAGGTTTTTCTTTAACATAAGTTAATTTAAAATATTTGGTTTTTATCTCTAATAAAGTAGGTGATTCTTTTTTTTCAAAAGGAACTTTTTCCATATTACGATACCAAACTAGTTCGGTTGGTTTATCTTGAAAAACACCATTTTTATTATATTCTAACCTAATTAAATTATCGGTTAAAACAGTAAAACGGTAACTTTTTCCTTCAATCACATTTTCTTTATTGGCTACTGCTTTTTCCATGTCTTTTTCAAAATGCTGTCCTAGTTGATACATATTCATTTGTATCACCCCTTTTTATTTTCTTCTATATTTTATATTTCTTCTATATGTATAAAATTAGTGTTACTAGCTTCCTTAAAAGGATATCCACCAGTCATTATTATTTTTCCTTTTTCTATTTTACTTAAAGCTAATTCTTTACTTACTTTACTCATTTTATCAAACGAAGTTATTTCATTATTGTAATATGCATATACTCCAAAATAAAGATTTAAATTTTTAACTACTCCTTTATCTGGTGATATAGCAAGGATTGGACAAGATGGTCTAAATCTGCTTATTTTCTTAGCCGTATACCCAGTTATAGTTGGTGTAATTATAGCTTGACATTTTAAGTTGTTGGCCATATTTACAACACTTTTAGCAATATTAGTAGTAATAGATTCTCTTTCTTGATTTACAATACTATTTACAAGTTCATCTCTTTTGATATCACTTTCCGCTGATAATATTATTTTATCCATTGTTTGGACTGTTAAATTAGGATTATTTCCTATTGTTGTTTCCCCACTTAACATAACACAATCTGCACCGTCTAATATAGCATTAGCCACATCTGATACTTCTGCTCTAGTTGGACGAAGATTTTGTTCCATCGATGCCATTAATTCGGTTGCAACTATACTTGGTTTTCCAATTTCGTGACATTTTCTGATGATGTTTTTTTGAATACCTGGTATTTTTTCCATTAAAACATTTACTCCTAAGTCACCTCTAGCTACCATAATACCATCACTTACTTCAATTATTTCATCTAAATTATCAACCCCTAATTCATCTTCTATCTTAGCTATTAAAGCTGTATGTTCATTGTCTTCTTTAATTAATATATCGTTAACTGTTAAAACATCTTCACCACAAGATACAAATGATATAGCTAAAAAGTCAACTTTTTTTTGACAAGCATATTTAATATCATCTATATCTTTTTTAGTTAAGCTAGGCATATCAAGACGTATACCTTGGACATTAATTGTTTTATTTGGTTCAATATTTCCACCATGTTTTACTTGACATATCAAACAGTCTTTTTCTTTTTTGACTACTTCTAGTTCTATTAAACCATCATTTATTTTAATGATAGAACCAATATATACTTCTTCAACAAAATTAATATAATTAGTGGAAAATTTTGTTTCGTCTCCTAATATTTGATGTTCATATATTCTAATTAAATCATTATCTTTTAAATAAGCTCGGTTATTTTTTATTGGACCTACTGTAACATCTGGTCCTTTTAAATCTAATAATATCGATACATTAGTATTTAATTTTTTATTTAATTTTTCTACTTTTTCAATAATATCATCACAAAATTCATGAGTTGAATGTGTCATATTCAAACGGACAATATTAATATATGGCATCATATCTTTTAATATTTCTATACTTTGACTAGCTGGTCCAATAGTTGCCATAATTTTAGTCTTACGCATATTATCACCTATTATATAGTATATCATTTTATTTAAGTTTAATAAAGAGGAATAGCTAGATAAAGTGTAAATTTTACAAAAAAAGATAGTTTTTACTTTAAACTATCAAAGCATATTCAATACTAGTAACTAAATCATCTTCTATGATAAATTTAAGTTCCATATCACCTTTTTGGTATTTAAATAAAGTTCCTTCTTGTTGATAGTTACTACCATAAGTAGCAATAACTTTATCAATACTATCAGAAATTCCTACTCCTTCTTTAGTTTTAATATTTTCATCTAAAAAATAAATATTTCCAATTATATCTTTATTATCTTTTGGATAAGTAGTCACTTCAAAATGGTCATAAGTATAAGTTTTATCAATTCCTTCAAAAGCACAACTAGCCGTCTCAGAATATTTTTTTTCTTTTCCTAATTTTTTTAAATCAAAATAACTACCTAAAACTAAATCGTTATTTTGAACAGTAAAAACATAGCTATCATTTATTTTTTTTGGATTTTCTTTTAAATTATTTTTACTTTCTTTCACCTTACAACCACAAAGTAAAATACTACCTAATAGTAAACAAATAAATACTTTTTTCATTATTCCACTTCCTTCTTAAACTCTTTTAATTTTAAATTATAAATACTACTTATTTTATCATCTTTTCTATAATCTTTCAAAAAATATTTTTCTTTTAAAATTTTGCCAAAATAATTAGACAATTTAATTGCTCCATTTAAATTTAAATGTAATCCTCCATCATAAGTATCTTCTTTATAGTTAATACCTATATCATTAGTAGAAATAGTAAAATTATAATAATCCAAGTTATATTTAGAAGCATAATCTCTAACTTGTTTTTCATACTCTTGATACCAATATGGATACAAACTAGGAGCTTTCATCAAAACTAATTTAATATTATTTTTTTTACATAAGATTCTTATTTTATCTAAATACTTTAAAACATTATCTTGAAATTTATAAGTTGAAAGCTTTCTTTTGGTAGGTAAATTTGATACAGGTTTTACTTTTTTATTAACTAAAAAACCATTGTAAGTATTATTTTTTTCTTTAAATAAATAAGTAATATCTTCTTTAGTTAAGGAAAAAATTCTATCATGATATCTTAAAATAGGAAAAACATAATATAAAAAGTTTTCATTTTCTAATAATGATACCTTAATTAAATCAATTTTTTCCTTGCTCCATTTCATTTTATCAATCATAAGGTGATTATAAGCTTCACTTACTTTTTTATCATATCTTAAAGAATTGACATTAAAAACTACTACTTTTGGTATTTCATATTTTAATGTTTCTTTTAAAAGATAATAAGACTGCCAAATAAGCTGTTGACTATTTCCTCTAACATAAGAAGTAATACCATAATTTTCATACATAGTTAATGGAGAAATATTAGCGTACACTTCACAGTCTCCTAAAAAAATAACTTCGTGATTTTTATCTTCTTTATAATACTCATAAGTCATATTTCCTTCTTTTAAATTAGTCATATATTTAGGCATCACCAGTTTATTAAGTAAACAAAATATCATTAAAAATACTATGATAATCAATATTTTTTTCATAAACCACCTCAAAATCGACTATAGATAAATTCATCTACTTCAAAACCGATACCATAAACACCAAATACTAAAATAAGTAAAAATAGGGTTAAATTAATAACTAATTTTTTTTCTAAAGAAATATTTATATTTTTTAGAGTATCTTTTTTGTAATCTATAATTAATAACATTAAAGTAGATATTATAAGAACTAAAAAGTTTTTAAAATTTAAACCTAAATTAAAGATATTATTTATCAAACTCTTAAGTTTAAAAGTAGTAAAAATAGTTACTATTTTTTTTAAAGCTACAATATTATCTGGATAAATAAAGAAAATCCAAAGTAAAGAAATTAACAGATAAGTAAATAAAATATTTATAACTTTATTTTTTGTTTTTAAATTGATAATAACTAAAATACCCTGTCCAATTCCCCATAAAATATAATTTATACCATGCCATAAACCTGATACTATAAAAGTTATTAAAACATTTATTTTTTGTCTTATTTTAGAACATCTATTTCCTTTTAAAGGTATATACACATAATCTTTTAAAAAACTACTTAAAGTAATATGCCACCTATTCCAAAATTCTTTAACTGACTCACTAAATAAAGGTTTATCAAAGTTTTCTTTTAAATCGATATTAAATATTTTAGATACCCCTAAAACAATATCCACACCCCCACTAAAATCACTATAAAGTAAAATAGTGTATAAAAGACAAGCTAATAATACATAAGAACCACTGTAATTATTTTTTAAAATAGTGTTTATAATTATATTAATTCTTCCTGCAATAACTAATTTTTTAAATAAACCTACTTCAATTCTTAAAATACCATTATAAAGATTATCTTTAGTTATTTTAACATTATCTAAGTTTTTTAAAAAATCATTATATCTATTAATTGGTCCTATAAAAAGACATGGTATATAAAATATATATAAACTAAAGTTTAAAAAACTAGAATTTTTTATTTTACCTTGATAGGTATCAACTAAATAAGATATTATTTGTAAAGTATAATAAGATATACCAAGTGGTACTAAAATAGAACTATCAATATTAATCAAGATTTTAAATTTCAATAAAATGATTAAATTAATACCAATTCCTAAAACCAAAAGTCCTTTTATCTTTTCATGTTCTAAAGTTTTACCAATTAAATAAGTTATTACTAAACTACTAGTTATAAAAATTAAACCAGTTAAATTAATATAAACGTAAATAATAACACTAGTTAAAAGTAAAATAATATTTCGATATTTTTTCATTTTCATCTATCCTACTGGCCATTTTGAGTGGTCCCAATTTCGGCCATTTAAAGCTGCTTTTCTCTGTTTATTATTCCAACCAAACACGACATGATAGCCAGCTGATGTATCATAGTGTAACCATTTACCATTAGTTTTAATAATATTCCAGTAATGAGTCTTATCAGTTGTCCAAATAACTTCTGCTTCATATCCTTTAGCTTCTAATAAAGCATTAAAAACCATCGCGTGAACATAACAGTTTCCCCGATATTTAGTAAGTCCATATTTAACTGGATCACTTCCACCCCATTCAGAATGGTAAGATATATTGTTATAAACCCAAGTATGAATTGATTTAATTGAATTTCCAATTTTAGAAGCGACACTTTTTACTATTTCACTTTTAGAAGCCCCTTTAGAATAACTAGCTCTTTTAACTTCTTCTTTTACAATTATTTTTCTAGTTGCTTCTTTTTTGTTTCCACTTTTATCAATGGCTTTATAAGTTGCATAATAAGTACCTACTTTACTAGTATTTACTTTACTTGAATCAACACTAAAACCTACATTACCATCTTTATTATCAATAGCTGTTACACCATTTTTATAATTAATACTACTTCCTACATAAACTGTTTTTGCTCCTATTCCTTTAAAAGATGGTGGTGTTGTATCTTTTATAATTGACAAGGTAGCTTCTTTAGTTGTTTTTAAACCATATTTATCAGTAGCAGTTATTTCTATTTTATAGTCTCCTAACTTACCATATTTGATATCTTCTTTGATAGTTGTTTCTACTTCTAAAGAAGCATCGGATACTTCCTTAATAAAATCTTCTTTATCAATATTTTCTTCATCCCAAAAAATACTTTTATCTTGTAGTTCTAAAGTAGGTGGAGTGGTATCTTGAACTTTGATTTTGGTTTTATATTTTTTGCCATTAGATTTGACATTCAAAGTATAATTACCAATTTTACTAGTATCTATTTTTTCTATTTCTTTTAAATCATATTCTACTTTATCTATATCACTATATAAAATATTTTTTATATCAAATTCACTACCTAGTTCTAATTCTAAATAGCTTCTAACTGGCTCGATATGTAAGGTCTTTTCTTTTTTAGTAGTATTTCCATATTCATCCTTAACTACTACCATAACTTTATAGTTTTTAAATTCTTTGATAGTTGGTTTGTTTTCAATATAAACTTTCATTTTAGATAAATCTTGTTTGGATTTGATAAAGTCTAAAGCATTTATTTTATAATCTTTATATTGATAGACATCTTGAAATTTTACTTGAGGAGCTGTTGTATCAACAATATGTAAAGTACTATTTAAAATTAGTCCATTTAATTTAATTTTAATTTTATGATTTTTTACTTTAGTTAAATCTATTTTAGATACATCTGTTAAGATTTTATTAAAGCTAGGTATCTTTCTTATAAAGATTTTATCAGTAATTTTTTTCGTACCTAATTCAACATAAACATTTCTTTTAACTGGTATAATAAATAGTAAGGCTAAAGTAATTAGTAAAACACTTACAATACTTACTGGTATTACTATTTTTTTATTTTTAATTATTTTTAAATTAAATTTTTTTTCATCATTTTTTTTAGTTGTTTTTTTATCCAATACTTCTTTTGGATTGGATAAAGATTTATCTTCTATTTTTGAAATATTATTTTTACTTGTTATAGATTCTTTTTCATCAATTACTTTAGTAGTTTTTTTATTCTTAAATTCTTTTTGACTAGATAAAGACTTATCTTCTATTTTTGAAAGATTATCTTTAGTTACTTTTCTTTTTTTAGAGGATTTATTTTTACTTAATTCTTTTAATTTTAAAGTATTATTTTTATTGCTACTTTTCTTTTTAGTTTTCTTTTTCATAATTCCCTCCTGATATTTTAAATTTTTACTCACAAAATCTTAATTTTTGTTATAAAGTAAGGCTTATTATATCACTTTTTAAATAAATTACCAATTTTAAATAATAAATAAAGTAAAATAGCTATTTATTTATAGCCATTTTTACTTATTCTTTAACTTTTTTATATTATTAAAGTGATAAAAACCATTATCAACATCAAAATTTATTTGATACTCTATTCCACTTTCTTCAACTATTTTCTTTAAAGAACTATTATCATAAGCATCATCTACTGATGTTATTTTTTTACTTTTACTACTGTCAGTATATACTTGATATGGTCCTTCATTAGTTTGACTATCTGGTACTATATAAATATCTTTTAAAGTTACACTATCTTTTTCTACTTTACTAATAATTGTAAAGTGGAAAGGTTCACCATAACTTGCTCCACCACAACCACCACCATTATTAGCGTATACCTCTTTATTATCATTATAAGTAAGGGTAGAACATGGACCACTATAGTATAATTTATGGTCATAAGTATAATTTTTACCAAATAGTTCTTTTAGAAAATCTTTTACTTCATCTTCACTATATGTTTTATCAAAACTATCTTTTTTTACAGAAAAAGTATAATCGGTTAATAAACTTAAAATTTTTTCATCTTTAAAATCACTAACTTTAATAATATCTTTATCTATCTTATCAATATCATAGTTAAAATATACTTGGTCACCTACTTTTAACGATTTATCATTTAAGTTATATAATGAAAAACCAGCTTCATACATTAAGGCTTCACCAATATTAGTTATTCCACTTTTATAACTATTAGCTTCGATTTGTTTTTTAGTTTCTTCTATTTTTTCTTCCTTTTTTAAAACATCCTTTTCAACATCATCTATTATATCTTCTAAATCTTTAAATTCATCTACTTTATCACTAACATTTTGTTTTAAAGATTTAGTATCTTTATCGATATTAAAATCAAATTGGTTATTTTTATTATCTGGTTCAATAAAAGTTTCATCTTCTTTAGATAAAGTTAATTCTTTATCATTTTCTAAAGTAACACTTGTTTTATCATCTTTAGCTATTTCAATATTTTCATCTATTTTTAAATCACTATCTAATTTAGTATATATATCTTTATCTTCATTTTCTTCATATAAATAGTAATTATATTCTTTTTTTTCGATATTATATAAAAATTTTATTTCAGCTTTCTTTTCATAAGTTAAAACTTTTACCTCTTCTTTATCTAAATAATAAATATTAGTATAAGTATCATTATTTTTAGTATAATTAAAAGTCATTATAGGATTACTTCTTCCAACATCAATAAAACCTATTTTAGCTTTTTTAACATCATCTGGTATTTTAGCTTCTTTTTTGTTTTTCTTAATATCTTTTAAATAAACATAGTATTTTTCACCCCATAGTTCTTTAATTGGTTTATTTTGATTTATTAAAGTTATTCCCAATATAAATATTACTATAACAGTCAAAAAAATAGATATAATTAACCCAATTAATTTTTTATTTATTTTTTTTGGTTTTTCTTTTTCAGGTTCTACTTTTATTTTATTTTCATTTTTATCTTCTTTTTTGGATTCTACTTTTAATTTATCTTTATTTTTAGTTTCTTTTTCTTTACTATCTTGTTTTATCTTTTGATTACTTTCTATTTTATTACCACATTTATTACAAAATTTAGTATTTTCTTTTATTTTATT
>CANRBE010000016.1 GCA_947628785.1 uncultured Bacilli bacterium | reverse complement strand
TGTCATACTGGTACTGTTTTAAATCCTTGGGATAAAACTAGAATGTGTGCTGGTTCATCAGCTGGTTCAGCTTGTGCTGTTTCAGCGGGTGTTTATCCTTATGCTTTAGGTAGTGATACTGGTGATTCAATTAGAAAGCCAGCTGCTTACTGTGGAGTAGTTGGTTATAAACCAACTTATGGTATGATTTCAAGATATGGTCTTTTTCCTTTTGCTTCTAGTTTAGATCATTGTGGTGTTATTACTCGTAATGTTTTAGATGCTGCTATTGTAGTAGATAATATGAAAGGTAAAGATAAGTATGATATGACTAGTTTTGATTCTAGTAATATTAATTTATATAAAGCTTGTACAGGTAAAGTTAAGGGTAAAAAATTATGTTATATCAAAGAAATAGTCGATAAAGATAGATATAAAAATGCTAGTGAAGAGTTACTTAAACATTTAGATAATTTTTATAAGACTTTAGAAAAATGTAAAAGTTTAGGTATTACGGTAGAAGAAGTATCAGTAGATGAAGTTTTACTTAAAGCCTTACCTAGTGTTTATGTAGTTATTTCTTGTGCTGAAGCTACTAGTAATATGTCTAATTTAACTGGTATTGTTTTTGGACCAAGAGGTAAGGGAGATAACTATATTGAAATGATGAAAGACCACCGTACTAAAGGTTTTTCTCCTTTGATTAAAAGACGTTTTGTAATTGGTTCTTATGTTTTACAAAAAGAAAATCAAGAAAAATATTTTAAAAATGCCCAAAGGGTTAGAAGGCTTATTGTCGATAAATGGAAAGAATTGTTTAAAACTTATGATGGAGTTATTTTACCAGTTGGAACTGGTAAAGCTAAAAAATTAGAGGGCTCAGTTGATATTTTAGATGAACATACAGCTATATTAGAAGAACATTTACAAATAGGTAATTTTGGAGGATTCCCATCTATTACAATACCTAATGGCTTTATTGATGATATGCCAGTAGGAGTTAATATTACTGGTAATTGTTATGATGATGAAAATGTTTTAAATATTGCTTATGCACTAGAAAATAGTATGGAATATAAAAATCAAATAGCTAGGGGGTTTAATCATGAGTAAGTATTTAGCTAAAATAGGACTAGAGATGCACTGTGAAATAAGTGAAACTAACACTAAAGTTTTTAGTGGAGCTAGAAATTATTATTCAGAGGAACCTAATACTAATGTAAGACCAGTTGATATGGCTTTTCCTGGTACTTTACCAGTTGTTAATAAAGAAGCTGTTAGACTATCTTTAATGGCTAGTATGATTTTAAATTGTAAACAACCAGAGTATATTTGGTTTGAAAGAAAAAATTATTATTATCCAGACTTACCTAAAGGTTTTCAACTTACCCAAGAAACTAAACCAATACCTGTTGGTATTTATGGAAAAGTGGATTATGAATGTGATGGCAAGATAAAAAGTGTTAGAATAAATAATTTACATCTAGAAGAAGATGCGGCTTCACTTGACCATTTTTATGATACGACTAATATTGACTATAATAGAGCAGGGGTACCTTTACTTGAGTTAGTTACAGAACCAGATTTTCATAGTGCCAAGGAAGCAGTCGCATTTTTAGAGCATATGCGAAGTATTTATCAATATGCTAATATATCAGAAGCTGATAGTAAAAAAGGTCAAATTAGATGTGATGTTAATGTATCTATTATGGATAGTTCACTAGATGAAAATGATCCAAATAATTGGGGAACTAAAATAGAGGTTAAAAATGTCAATTCCTTTGGTGGAGTAAGGGATGCGATAAACTATGAAATAGAAAGACAAACAGAATTAAAAGAAACTGATAAATATGATGAAATGGAACAACAAACTAGAAGATGGGATGAAGAAAGTGGTACTACTATTTATATGCGTAGTAAAGTAGATGCGATTGATTATAAGTATTTTGTTGAACCAAATATTCCTAAGTTTAAGGTAACTGATGAATGGTTAGAGGAAATTAAAAAGTCTATACCAGAATTAGCTATGGAAAGAAAGAAAAAATATATTAATGAGTATGGTTTATCTGATTATGATGCTTCTGTATTAGTTAAGGAAAAAAAGATATCTGATTATTTTGAAGAATGTTTAAGTGTTGGAATAGATGCAAAAACTTCAGCTAACTGGGTTAGTGTCAATATTATTGGTTATTTAAATAAAGAGGATATGGATATTAGTGATTTTTACTTAACACCTAGTATGTTAAAACAAATAACTGATTTTATTAAAGATGGTACTATTTCATCTAAACAAGCTAAGGAAGTATTTTTTAAAGCTATTGAAAGTAAAAAAGAACCTAAAAATTTTGTCAGTAAAGAAAATGCTCAAATTAGTGATGCCTCAGAATTAACAAGTATTATTACTGATATATTAGATAGTAGTACTACCCAAATAGAACAATATAAAAATGGTAAAACTAATTTGTTTGATTATTTTGTTGGTCAAGTTATGAAAAATACTAAAGGTAAAGCTAATCCAGTTATTACTAAAGAAATAATAACTAAAGAATTAGATAAAAGGTAGTTAAAACTATCTTTTTTAATTGTTAAATTTTTAATTGTTTTGACTTTTTATTTATAACAAGTTATAATGTTTATAGGGTGAAGATATGAATAAAAAAGGATTTACGTTTATTGAAGTAATTGCTGTAGTAGTATTAATGGCATTACTATCATTAGCTATTGTACCATCAATATTAAAAAGAGTTAATAAGGAAAAAGAGACTGTTAATGAAGTAACTTTGGATTTGATATATGAAGCTACTGATTCATATGTTAAACCTAAGTATCATACTTATAAAACAACCCCAGGTAATGTTTATTGTTTATCTTTAAATACTTTAGTAGCTAATGGTTTATTAGATAAAAATTTAAAGGATGCTAAAACAGGTAAAGCTATACCTTTAACTAGTCAAATTGAAATTAGTGTTAATAGTTATCAAGAATTTGAATATCAATTATTGGATAGTGAGACTAGTTGTGTTGAAAGAACTGAATCAAGTTAATACTTGATTTTTTTTATAAACACAAAGCACAATAAATTATGCTATTGACAATGTAAGTTTATTTACGTATAATTTGTTATAGATAGACAAGATAGATAATACAACTTATAAATTTGTTTATATATTATTTACTATCATGAATTAAGGATAGGTTGTTTTTATTGTATAAAAGGAGGCATAATTTATTATGACAAAGTATCGACTTAAGAGTTTGAGAAATCAAGATTTTAAAAGGCAAGAGGATGTAGCTGATTATTTAAATATAAGTAGACAATATTATAGTGAATATGAAAGGGGTAAGAGAATGATGCCAGTAGAAGTTATTATAAAATTAGCTAAATATTATGAAACAACAACAGATTATGTTTTAGGATTAAGTAATGTAAGGAGTAAGGTATATTATGATTAAAAAGGGATTTACATTAGTAGAATTGTTAGCTGTTTTTGTACTTTTAGCGATAATATTTATGATAGCTGTACCAAATGTATTTAAGTTAATAAGTAAAGGAAAAAGTAATGCATTCTTAGTATCAGTAAGACAAGTATATAAAGCAGGGAATATATATAGGTTAAATGAGTTAAGGGAAAGAGAAGAAGAATGTGTGTATTTTGACTTTGGAGAGGATTATCAAATAGATACCCTTGTTAAAAATAAAATGTATATACCTATAGAAGAATTAGAATTACAAGGAGATTTACCTAAAGAAGGAGTTATGGAAGTATGTCAAGATTTTGTAAGTATAACAGTAAGTGATGGAGATAATACAGTAGATATAGGACCAGATGGAGATGAACATGTTTTTGATGGAAACTTAGAAGAAAGTAATGCATCAAGACCAGTAATAGATAGTGTAAGTACATCAAAAGATACAAAATCAATTACAACAACTGTAACAGTCCATGACGATAAGAATGATATAGTAAAATATTATTATTATTTAAATGGAGAATTAAAACAAAGTATAGATATTAATGTATATGAATTTACTAATTTAAAAGATAATACAAATTATAAGATAAAGATAGTAGTAGAAAATAGTAAAGGACTGAAAACAAGTAGAACATTAAATATAAAAACGGATGAAGTCCCAACACCAGAAATAACAGTAGATAAGACAGGTTGGCAAAGCCAAAAGAAAGTAACAATAACATATCCAAGCAAGAGTAATTTAAATTATCAATATAAAATAAATAGTGGAGAAATAACTGATGATGTTGAAAAAGAAACGTGGATAACAGCATCTTTATCAAGTTATAAAAGGTATATAACTATAACATATACAAGTGAAGGAAGTATAAGTGCCAAAGTAAGTGATGGCTTTAATGAAAAGGTCGTTACTTATAATGTAATAGAAGTAGATTCAGTAAAACCAGAGGTAACAATCGAACCGACAATAGTAGAAGGAGAAAATGATTGGGTAACGTTAGCAAGTATTAAAGGAACAATAACTAAAAAAGGGCCAAGTCCAGTTAAATTATATAGATGTAGTGGTAATTATGGTAATACTTGTTATCCAACTAGATCAGAAGATAATGTAGTAGAAAATGGAAGTAGTTTAGTATTATCAAGTCAGTCTTATATTCAAAAAGTATGTTATCAAGCTATAAGTGCAACAGGAGTTTATTCTAATAATGTTTGTAGTGATAGTTATAAAGTGGATACAGAAGCACCGATAATAACATCTAAAGTATCTGAAGTAAAAGTGTGTCTTCAAAATGAATCAAAAAGAAATGATAATTTTATAGTTAAATGGGGGGTAAGTTATGGAACTAAAAGTTGTAAATTATCTGATAATTATGATGAAGAGTATGGTGGTTATACATATACATGTGAAGCAAAAGGAAACAATGGAAAAAAAGTAAGTAAAACATTGAAAGTATCACCATTAGGTTGTTATGTAAATTATACTCCAGATAATGCTTTATGGGATTCCACAAGAGATGGAGTATTAGAAACGAAAGCAACGAAACAAGGTACATTTGATATCTATGATGTGCCAACTGAAAAATCAGCAAATGGCTTAAGTAAGAATGAAAGTATTACATGTGATAGTACCGTATATACATCAGACTATAGTGGCTGGCGAATAATGGATGTTTCAAATTCAGGGCAAATTACCCTAATTCATGGAGGAGTCCCAGAATGCTATTATCATTCATATAATTCAAATAGTTCAAGTGATAGTAAAAAAATATTAAAAACAAGAGCTACATCAGTCGAAGATGAAGGAATAGGAAAAGCCTGGACAAAATATGGAAATAGTACATATGCCTTAAGTGTGCATTATATGGATAGTGATGATGTTAATACAATAAATTATGAAGAAAATGGAAACGAAGATTATAGTTTATGGGATAGATTAGATAAAGGAGAACTAGGAGAATGCTTTAGTAGTACTAATGGAAATCACTGTGGAAAAAATACAGAGTTAATAAATACTGGAAGTGCTTACTACTTGGCCTCTGCCTGGACGGAATACGGTTTATTTAAGTGGATTGCAGACACTGGTGGCAGAGGATGGACTGGAAGCCATAGCGATTCGTATGGTGTTCGTCCAGTCATAATCCTAAAACCAAATATAAAACTAGGTCAAGAATTAGGTTTACTTGGTGATGAATACAACCTAATCACATCATAAAAATATTTATAATAAGTAAAAAGGATTGTAATTAAACAATCCTTTTAAATATCTAAAAAATTAAGCATTGGTGTATCTTAAAGAATTATTGGAAATATTAAAAATAAGTCCAACCATAATCATATAACTAAGTAAACTAGAACCACCATAAGAAATAAAAGGTAAAGTAATACCTGTAATAGGCATCAAACCAAAAGTCATACCAATATTTTGAACCTGTTGATAAATAAGCATCCCAACAATACCAGCTATTACATATTTATCAATATTAGAAGATGTTTTTAAAGCTGTAGTAATTAACTTAATATCAAAATAAGTAATAAGTAAAATAAGAAAAATAGAACCAACTAAACCAAAATTACTAGCATATACAGCAAAAATAAAATCAGTTTGAGCTTCAGGAAAATAAAGAGGTGTTTTATTAAATCCATGCCCCCACATACCAGCAGAACCAATCGAAGTAAGGGCATTTTCTAGTTGATATCCACTTTGATTAGACCAATCAAGTAACCGATCAATTCTTAAGAAAAAACTAGTTCCAAAGATTTTAATAAACAAATCATTACTGTAAAAATAAACCCCCACCACACCAGCTATTAATAAGAAAGCTAAAGCAAAAAGTAAAATAAACCATCTATACCTAATACCTGATATAAATAACATAATAACTGTAATTAATAAATAAATAAGAACAACACCAGTATCAGGTTGTAAAAAGGTAAGTAAACTAGGTACTAATAAAACCAAACCAACCTTAAACAAAAATTGAAACTCTTCAAAAACAGTTGGATTTTTAAAATTTTCATTAAAATTATTAATCATACTACCTAAAGTCAAAATCAAAATAATTTTCATAAATTCACTTGGTTGAACAGTACCAATATGTTTTATTGTAAACCAACATTTAGCATTGTTAATAGGTTCTGCAAAAATTAAAAGAGCCAGTAAAGCAATATTTCCAATAATATATAAAAGCCAAACATTTTTATATACATTTTTATTGCCAATAGCCATAATAAAGTAAGCTAAAGCAAAACCAATACCATACCAAATAACTTGTTTTAAAGCTAAATTAGTGTCACTTCCTAAAACAGTTTGAGCACTAAAAATAGTTAAAACAGATATAATAACAAATAAAAATAAGGGTATTAAAATTCCTTTTTCTACTTTATATTTGGATATTTCCCTCATATAAATCACCTATAAAATATGATACACTATTTTTAAATTTAATACAATATAAAACCATAATCTGACAAATTATACTATCAACTTTTGATAAAGTATAGTTGGGTGATATTATGTTAAAAACAATTCTAGAGTTTAGAAAGGGTATATTATTTGTAAGACTTAAAGGAGAACTTACTAAAAAAACAAGTGTCATATTTGAAAAAACAGTTTTAGTTAAAATGAAACAAGGAGGAATATATCATATAGTTTACAATCTAGAAGATTTAAACAAAATAGATAGATATGGATATAACCGTATTTTATATAGTTATGAACTATGTAAAAAACATAGTGGAGAAGTATTTATCTGTAGTAATTTAAATGAAGAAGTAGCCTCTTATTTAACTAAACACCGTATTTTAAAATATGCTAAATTTTTAAAAAATGAATTAGATGCTTTTAAGGAGGTTTTAATATGAATGATTTAGTAGAAGAATATGGTTTAATGATTCATAAAATGACTCATATGTTTACTTCTTATCCATATAAAGAAGATTTATATCAAGCTGGTTTTATAGGACTTATGGATGCTAAAGAAAAATATGATAAAAATTATGGTACTAAATTCTCTACTTTTGCCTATCCATTTATTTTAGGGGAAATGAAAAAAGTAGTAAGAAAAGATACCAATATTAAAATAAGTAGAAGTATTCTTAGTTTAAAACTTAAAATAGAAAAAATGACACTTTTGTTATCCCAACAATTAATGCGTTATCCAACTATTCATGAAATAGCTTCCGAATTAAAGATGGAAGATGAAAAAATAGAAGAAATATTAAGTATTAATACTAATGTCAGTAGTTTAGATGAGACTATAACAGGTGATACTAATGAAATGTCTTTTTATGAAATAATTGAAAACAACAGTTTAAATTTAGATACTTTAGTAGCTTTAAAAGAAGAGATAAGTAATTTAAAAGAACCAGATAAAACAATTATCGAAAAAAGATTTATAGAAAATTATAGTCAAACAGAAGTAGCTAATTTATTAGGAATGAACCAAGTTAAAGTATCTAGAATAGAAAACAAAGTAAAGCAAAAACTAAGAAATAATTTAGTTAATTAAATTTTAGGTAAAATTATTTTTACCTTTTCTATTTAAAAATAAATATTAATTAATAAATAAAATAATCAAATTAATCAAAACTGTGGTACAATTATTGTAAGAAAAGTTTACTAAAACAGCTTTTAATATTTAGATGATTGTAATTTTATAATTTACAAAAAAATGAGTTTATAGATATCTTTTAATAAAAATCTAAATACAAGAAAATATAGTTAAAAAATATTAATTATATTATATAAGGAGGTACTATTATGAATAGCGAAGATAAAAATTATAAGTATTTTAAAAAAGAAGAAAATAATTTAAAAAAGAAATACCCCAAAGAATTTGTAGTTATTTGTGATAAAAAGATAGTATTTCATGATAAGGATTTAAATAAAACTATTGAATTTGCTAGACAACTTGAAGCAGGAAAATATATTATACAAAAGTGTGAAACAAATGAAGCTAATAATATCCAAATGTTTCATACTAGGGTAAGATTTTAGTGCAAAATTTTACAGCATTTACAAAAGAAGAAAAGGGATTAATAAATGTATTAAAAACTCAAGTTGTAATTACTATAGATAAAAAAATAAATCCAAATTATGTTAAAATTAAGGATAATTATACAGCAATTTGGGATACTGGAGCTACAAATACAGTTATATCAGAAAAGTTAGCTCAAAAATTGAATTTAACACCTATTGGGAAAGCAAATGTTAGTACAGCTGGTGGTATAATTGAAGTTAACAAATATGTTTTAGGGTTAAAACTGCCAAATAATTTAAAAATAAAAAATGTATTGGTAACTGCAGGAAAATTAAATGACACAGATTTTTTAATTGGTATGGACATTATTAATTTAGGTGATTTTTCGGTAACTAATTTAAATGGAAAAACTACTTTTTCTTTTAGATACCCATCTTGTGAAACTATTGACTATGTTTTACAAGCTAGAGAATTAAAATATAAAAATTTAAGAAAACAATTAAAACAAATGGAAAATCAAATTAAAAAAGGTGGAAAATGTCCTTGTGGTAGTGGAAGAAAATTTAGATATTGTCATGGGAAAAATCAGATTAAACAAATAAAAGAGGAATTAGAAAAAGTTAAAATTTAATACAAAAAAGATGCTTACATAGCATCTTTTTTAGGTTTAAATCTACTAACTAAACCAGAAAACAATGAATTAAATAAACCACACTTATATGAAGTAATAAAATAAATAATAGCTCCAAGACTAGAATATAAAATAGTTTGAATTAAAGCCTTACCTTTACTTAAAGCATCAATAGGTATAACTAAAGATAACAAAATTAAAAAAACAAACATAATAAGAGTACAAACACATATTTTAAAAACATTTATGTAAGTAGATTTATAATTAACTTCTAACTTTTTATGGATAAAATATAGTAAATAAATAGAAGGTAATATTTGAGTAATCAAAGTAGCAACTGAAGCTCCTTGATAACCAATATGGAAAGCATTATGCATTAAATGCATCATGGGAATATTTAATAGGGCATTACCTAAAAAACTGATAAACAAAGTTAAAATAGTTACTTTAGTATGATTAGTAGTTTGAGTTATATTAAGTAAAACCGAAAACAAAGAAAAAGTAATAGCTTGAAAAATAAATACTTTAAACACTTCGATACTAAAAGCATCATAACTATAAAAAATAATCCAAACAGGTCTTGCTAAAAACCAAAGTCCTAAAGTCATCGGTATAGTAATATAAAGTAAAGCTTGAATAGCTTGATTGACATTATGATTAATAGCTTCCTTTTTCTTTAAAACATAATTACTAGCTAGTGATGGAATTAAACTAATACTTATTCCCATAGAAATAGATATAATAATCATACTTAATTTATTTCCCCAAGTAGCTATGACACTAAAAGTAGTATTAGCTAAATTACCACTATAACCAAGAGAGGTAAGGGTTCTTACAATAGTTAAAGTATCAACTAAATTATAAGATGATTTAAGCAAATCAATAATGATAAAAGGTAGGGAATATAAAACAATTTGTTTAACTAATAACTTAGATGTATATTTTAATTCTTCGTTTTTACAAGTAGCTTTTTTATGAAAATAATTTTTATTTTTTTTAATGACAATAGCTAAATAAAGATAAGCAGCTAAAGCTCCAACTGTGGCCGCAAAAACAGATATTCCAATAGCTATATTTTCTTTAACATGCATAATTTTAAGAGAAATATAGCAACCTCCTAGTATCACAATAACTCTAACTATTTGTTCTAAAACATTAGAAATACTTGGAGGAGTCATTATTTTATGACCTTGTAAGTAACCTTTGGTAACACTAAGTAGGGGAACTACTAATAAAGCCGTTGATACTAATCTAATAACAAGTGTTACTTCACCTACATTAATATTAGTAGCTTCATTATTTCCTAAAATAAAATTAGAAATATATGGAGCTGTAATCATCATAACCAAAAAGAAAAACACTCCTAAAAACATAATGATACCAAACCCTAGTTTATAGACTTTTTCTTTAGTATGATAATATTCTAAACTATTATATTCACTTACCATTTTACTCATAGCATAAGGTATACCACTAGTTGATAAACTTAAAAACACCGCATATATTGAATAAGCAAAACTATATAAAGTAGCTCCTTTAGTAGTTATTAAAGCATAAAAAGGTATAACGTAAATAAGACCGATTATTTTACAGACAACAATACCTAATGTAGCTATAAAAGAACCTTCTAAAAAGTTATTTTTTTTCATAAAATCCCGCTTTCTTATATGATTATATCAAATTTTGTCCAAAATAAAAAGGTTATTTACAACCCTCACAATTTTCACAATCGCATTTTTCTTCGACTATTTCAATAGCGGATGCTGGACAACCTTCTAAAGCTTCCATTACTTTATCTTTTAAGCTATCATTTAGTTTATCAAAGTTGTTGTTATTAGTAATAGCTTCAGCTTGCATATCATCATTAAAAGTAAATACTTCATCACAAATAGCGGTACAAGCTCCACAACTAATACAATTTTCATTGACTTTTATTTTTTTCAAACTATCACCTCTGTCAACATTATATAAAAAAAGTCACAATAAATGCAAGTATAAGGTTGAAAAATATTGAAAATATGTGTAATATAATAATAGGTGGTATTATGTCAAGTAGAATGGAAAGATATTACAATTCAGATACTGTTAAAAAAAAGAGAAGTCAAAGAAACCAAGAATTATATCGTACTATTTATGAAGACGGAAAATATAGTAATATAGAAGGTATTGCATCAATTGAAAAAAATAATGAAATAGATATATCTAAAGTTAGAGAAATGCTAAAAAATAGAGAAGATTATCGGAAACAAAAAAATTATCGGACATCAATTAAAACCAAAGAAAAAAAAGAACAACCTAAAGAAGAAGAATTTTTACTTGATAATAATGAAAAAACTTATGATATTAGAGATGTATTAAATAAAGTAAAAGATGAAAAACCCGAAGAAGATGACCGCTATTTAAGTTTAAATGATGATAATTATGATTTCTTAAAAGAATTAAAAGCTAAAAAAGAAAATCCTAAAAAACAAGAAGAAGAGCTAAAAGACATGATTGATACAATTACCAGTACTAGTATGTTAAATAAAATGGAAGATAAAGATTTAAGCTTTGATTTACTAGATGATTTAGATAGTGTTGATGATATTGATACTGATACAGTAGAAGTAGAACCAACAGAAAATCAAATAGACAAATCTTTCTTTACTGCTAGTATGAAAATAAAAAAAGAAGATTTTGCGGATATATATGAACAAACTAAAGACAAAAGAAGAAAAATAAAAAGAGATATTATTATTATAATTGTTTTATTGATATTAATAGCTGTTGTTGGTGTTATTATCTTTAAAATATTGAAATCATAAGGACTTTAAGTCCTTTTTAGTTTCATAAATAAATAAATTATAAATGGAATCACAAAGAAAGAAATAACTAACAAACTAGGTCCAACAAACGTAATATAATTATTGGCGATAGTATTGTTTTTAAAAATTGATAAACTAAGAATGATAGAAACTATTGGTATTATAAAACTAAATATTATATTTTTTTTAATTTTAAAACTTTCTTTGATAGTAGAATTAATATAATAAAAACATAAAACCAGTAGTATAAAAATACAAAACATCCATTGGATAGCTATCAAACTTTCAATTCTTTCAACAAAACCACCAATTGAAATACGTCTTAAAACTTGATAATCAGGATATTGATAAAGACTCGCTAAATCGATTCCTAAAACAGATAAAATATTAAACAAAACAGAAAAATTGATAAAATTAATAATCAAATAAAAAATAATAGCTTTTTTTTCAAATTTAGTATTATTATTTATGTTATTTTTAGGAATGATACATAAAAGGAAAATAGGTAAAATATTATAAGCAATATAAGATATAGTTCCACTTATAACTGGATGGATACCATTTTCTAAAAAAGGTAATAAGTTAGATAAATTCCCTTGAGCAAATAATCCAATTACACTTAAAAGATATAGAATAATTGATAAAAAAAACAAAATACTACTAGTTTTACATAAAACTTTTAAAC
This sequence comes from uncultured Bacilli bacterium, assembly GCA_947628785.1. Taxonomy (GTDB): domain Bacteria; phylum Bacillota_I; class Bacilli_A; order RF39; family UBA660; genus HGM10857. Next base: position 5,134 of record CANRBE010000016.1, on the reverse strand, counting down.
CTTTAGTAAGAATATATATGATTGGAATTAAACATAAAATACCAATAGCTATATCAGGAGTATTGAATAAATATTCTGAACCGATAAAATTAATTAAATCATAAAATAATAAGATAGAAAAAATAAATACTAATAAACATAATAAACAGTTAATAACAGAACCTATTTTTTGGCCAAAATAGGTAAGGATATTTTGAGCTATATTTTGACTTGGATTAATGTTTAATATTTTGAAATAAAATATTAAAAAAACAAGACCAACTATACCACCGATTAAAGGACATAAATAACTATCCACTTTACTTATATTTATTAAATTAGTAATTGTAAGACCAATAAAACTTGCTCTTAAAATAAAGTAAAGTAAACTATTTACTTCAAATATTTTTATGTTTCTATCCATGTAATGCTCCTTTCAGACTTGCTTCAATAGAACCTTTAGATTTTAATTTAATATTGGCATTTATATGATATTTATACTTAGGAAAAATCTCATCATTCCAAATATCTTTTATCGAATTAAAATAATTAGGGTATTTTTTATATAATTCATTTCCAAAACCAAAAATATCAGTTTTATTTTTTTGAGCTACTTTAATACCTTTAATTACTAAGCCTTTTAAGTTTTTTTCAAAACTTTTTTCTAGTTTGGTTATTTCTTTACTATCGTTTAAGTCATTAGTACAATTACTTTCTCTAATATAAGCGGTACTGTTTAGGTTAATATTGACTGATTTTTTAGTTACTTCATAATTGGTTTTGATATCATTTAATTTAGCAATAGCTGTTCCTTCTTTACAATTAGTCGATAAAATCATTTCATCAACATTGCTTTTTATTAAATTAATCCCTCGACTTTCATTAGCTGTGGCATAAGTGATTAGTTTATCTTTTTTAAAAAGACCTAAAGTATTTAATTTGACTTCAGCTTTAGGAGTACTTTCTTCTAAGGAAGATGATTTGCTACCTTTTTTTTCATTACCTTTAATTACCATACTAGGTAGGGTTGTTTCTTTACCTTTAGCTAGTAATTCTTCTATGAAGATACCGTAAGCAACTGATGCACTAATAGCATGTGATTCACTAGAAAATTTAATGTTGGAATAAATATTTTGAGAGGGGAATGATTCTAAAGGTGATAATATTTTTAAAATGTCTTTGGCTTTATCATTTCTAGCTAAAGCAATATAAAATCTTTTGATACTTTCAGGTTCTCTTAAAAGGAAATCTAGGGTATTGATAAGACCTTCTTTAGCGACTTTATCCGAAACTATTATAACGGATAAATGACCAATATATAGTTGTTTTGAACTAACTAAATCAATATCTTTCATGGCTTGTGATATGGTTTTACCTCTACCAGAATATACGATTGTTTGAGCTTCTCCTTCTTTGGAACTTTCTTCAACTTTTTTAGAGTTAGCTATAAGTAAACTAACTTCATAACCATCTTTACTTTTATCAATAGCCATACCAGTTGCAATAGCTAGGGTATTTAATTCGTTATAATTCCAACAACCAGTTAAAAATAATAAAAAAGGTAGTATCAAAAGTATTTTAGTTTTCTTCATTATTATCACGCATCCTTATTCGGTTTTTACTTAAGAAACTAGGTCGTTCTTTAATTTTGTTTAAAGGTTTTCTTAGAATTGCATTTTGATGTTTGAAATAAGGGGCAAAAGGTGCTAAGTAAGAAATTCCAAAATATTCTAAAGAACAAAGTTTAGCTATGAAGATAATTAAACATACAACAAATCCAACTACGCCCATAATTGATGAAGCAATAAGGAAAATAAAGCGCCACCATCTTATACCATTGACAAAGTCAACTTCGGTAAAAAGAAGACCACTAATGGAAGTTAGGCCAATAACGATAATGACAATAGGGGAGACAATGCCAGCTGTAACAGCGGCTTCTCCCAAAACTAAAGCTCCAACTATTCCAATAGCGGCTCCTGAGGCATTAGGTATTCTAACATCGCTTTCTCTTAGTATTTCAAAGGTTATTATCATAACTAGTATTTCTAGGGAAGTAGGAAAGGGAACTCCACCTCTTTGGATAGCTAATGATATTAGAAGTTCATCTGGTATTATTTCAGGGTTAAAAGTAGTTAGGGCTACATAAATTCCTGGAAACATAACGGTTATAAAAAAAGATAGGGTTCTAATAATTCTAGTTAAATCAATATTAATAGCTTTTTGGTAATTGTCTTCTGGCGAGTGTAGGAAGTCTATAAATAAACCTGGTATTAATAATACAAAAGGGGAGTTTTCAACTAGAATAACGATTTTTCCTTCAAGTAATGACATACAAGCTAAATCTGGTCGTTCAGTACTATGAAATCTAGGAAAGACTGATTTAGAGTCTTTTAATAAAAATTCTCTGATGTATCCACTATCAAGTATTCCATCAATATCTATTTTTTTTAGTTGTTTAATGATATTATCAACTAGTTTTAAGTTAGATACATCTTTTATATAGGCAACACTTACTTTAGTTTTAGTTCTTCTTCCAACGGTAACATCTTTAAACCAAAGGTTTGGATCTTTAATTCTTTTTCTAATTAACCCTAAGTTTTTTTGATGGTTTTCGGTGAAGCTATCTTTAGGACCTCTAACGATATTTTCACTAGTAGCTTCGGTAACTCCTCGATCTAATGTAGATCTAGTTTCGATTGTAATAACTTCACTTGTTCCATCAACAAAAATACAAGTAAAACCACTAGCTAGTTTATAAAAGATATCTTCATAATTGTTTACTGTTGATAGATTGCTATTAGGTATAGCATTTTTTAAGCTTTCATAAAGGTTATTAAAACTAATTTGTCTTTTGATGTAGTTACCGATGTATTTCATGAAAAAGTCACTTATTTTATCGTCACTACTAACACTTTCTAAGAAACAATAACAAATTGTTTGTTTTTTTATTTTGATAAATCTAGTAACTAAATCACCACTTGGACCATATTTTTTTTTAATATATTCAATTGTTTTTTTTATATCGGGGTTAATCATAGTATCACCTATGTTTATTATGTTTAAAAAATTTGATAAAATTCATTGTTTTAGGTATAAGTTATTGATTATTTTTAAAATTTATAAAAAAGTAAATTATAAGTTTTAAACTAACAGGTTTGGTTATAGATTAATATTGTAGCTAAAAATATAATAAGGATGAAATATTTTATTTGTTACGATAATATAGTTATTTATATATAATTAAAAGTAAACTCCGAGAAATTGTAAAAAATTACAAAATCTCGGAGTTTGAAGTTGATTTAATTTTAAATACCATTTATAGTTATAATAGTAAGAAAGTGGGAGAAACTATGGAAATAAAAAGAGATTATTATTTAAATGAATTAAAATGTCGGGAAAATAATGGCTTAATAAAAATAATAATAGGATTAAAACAATCAGGAAAAACTTATTTATTATTTAATATATTTTATAATTATCTATTAGATAAAGGTATAGAGAAATCTCATATAATCGATATTGCATTAGATGATAGAGAATATAAAGATTTGAGAAATCCTGATAATATGCTTAAATATATTAAAGATAAAATAATTGATGATAAAATATATTATATTTTAATTGATGAAGTTCAAATGATGGATGAATTTGAAGATGTTTTAAATAGTTTAATGCATATTAAAAATGCCGATATATATGTAACTGGTAGTAATTCTAAATTTTTATCTACTGATGTAATTACTGAATTTAGAGGTAGAGGTGATGAAATTCATGTATATCCTTTAAGTTTCAAAGAATATACTTCGGCTTACGATGGAACAATATATCAGGCTTGGGATGATTATTTTAATTATGGTGGAATGCCTTTTATCTTATCTTTAAATACTAAAAAAAGAAAAGAAGATTATTTAAAATCATTATTTGAAAAAGTATATATTTCAGATATTTTAGAAAGACATAAAAAAATTAAAAACATTGATGAATTAAATGAACTTTTAGATGTTTTATCATCTTCTATTGGCTCACTTTCTAATCCGATAAAATTATCTAATACTTTTAAAAGTAAAAAAAATAAAGTATTGAGTGATAAAACTATAAGTAAGTACATTGGATATTTTCAAGACTCATTTCTTATTAGTAAAGCTCAAAGATATGATATAAAAGGAAAAAATTATATTAATTCTCCTTATAAATATTATTTTGAAGATATTGGTTTAAGAAATGCTAGACTTAATTTTAGGCAAACAGAGGAAAATCATATAATGGAAAATATTATTTATAATGAATTAAAAGTAAGAGGATATAATGTCGATATAGGGGTAGTAGAAAATATTGAACAAAATAAAAAAGGTAAAACTATTAGAAAGAAATTTGAAGTTGATTTTATTGCTACAGCAGGAGATAATAAATATTATATTCAGTCAGCTTTAGATATAAATTCAAAAGAAAAAAAATCTTTAATTAATATAAATGATTCATTTAAAAAAATAATTATAGTAAAAGATGATGTTAAACCAAGAAAAGATGACAATGGGATAACAATTGTGGGAATATACAATTTTCTTCTTGATGAAAGCTGTATAAATTATTAAAGTTATATATAAAACTTAGACTCCAAGAAATTGTAAAAAATTACAAAATCTCGGAGTCTACTTTTTGTTAAATATTTTATAACAATAATTTAGACTGCAAAAAGTGTCTAAAAACAGGAAGTTTTTGCATACCACCTGCAAAAACTTTGCTTTTTTTCAATAATATTACGCTATGGAGTAAAATTTATTGATTGGTTATAAAATGGTTATTTGAAAAAAATAAACTAGTTTTTCTAGTTTATTGAAGAGATAAGTATTTATCATAATCAAATAGTCTTTTTTGTGACCGTTGTTATTTTATTTATTATAAAATCAGTTATTATTTTTAATATAAAACTACTAATTATAACTAAACACCAAATAACAAAAAATAATATTATAAATCCTATAAAACTATAGTTCTTATTTTCTAAAATAGCAATAACAGTAGAAATAATAATACTATCGATAGGTATTTTAATTATTGACAATATTAAAATTATTGGTAGTATCCAAAATATGTTTTTCATTTTTCACTCTTCTTTATATATTTTTTAACTTTTATTTCGGGATAGTCTTTTTTT
>CANRBE010000015.1 GCA_947628785.1 uncultured Bacilli bacterium | reverse complement strand
TAACAAAAAGAAGCAAGTATTATACTTACTTCTAATCATGGATAGATGCCATTTACACAGATTTTATTACACTCCCTTTTAGTCATCAAAAAATCCTTTTTGAGCTAACTTTATTTTAATTTGTCTTTCTAATTCTTCACCACTATATTTTTTAGAAAGCCTACTTTTTAATCTATCATATTCCTTATTTCTGATACTTTCTAAATCACTACTAGGTAATTCATTATATATTTCATTAATCATTTCCTCTGGATAACCTAAATTTAAAAAATAATAAGTTAATTTACTATGCCATATATAATCAGAATATTTATTATTTTGCTTTTTTTTCTTTTCCATTAACTTAAACAATTTTTCCCTAATAACATCAGTATATTCATTTAAAACCTCATCTATAAGCTTTCTATCAATATCTTGACTTTCCAAATAACTAGCGATTTTAAAAGGACCATCATTAGTCAAATTTATTTTTTCTGATACATAAGCTTTTAAATAATTCATATCATTTAAAAAACCTTTTTCTTTTAACTTATTTAAAAATATTTTTTGTTGTTTTTCACTTAGTTTTAATTTAGTCATATAATTTTTGACTTCTTTTTCTGAACGAAGTTTTAAATAAATATAATTCAAAACTTTATTATATTGTTTAAAAAAATCACTTTCTTCCTTAACTTTATCTAATAAACTACTATCTATCTCATCTTTATATAAAAGTTGATATTTTAAAATAATATCATCAGATGTTTCTATTTCTTCATCATCTAAAACAATTTTATAAGTACCATTTTTATTTTTAACAATTTTTTTTATTAACATAAACCCTCCTTCTTTCTAAAAAAGAAAATCTATTGATTTTCTTTTTCTTGGTCTATATGAATTAATCCTTTAGAGACTTCTTCTAAAGCTCTTCCAATATTTTTATTAGAAAAATAATCTTTTTCCTTTAGTTGGTAATTACCTTTTTCTTCCATTTCTTTAGACCTTTTCGCAACTAAATTAACTAAAAAATATTTAGATCCTACTTCATTCATCAATTTATCAATTGATGGTTGTATCATACTATCATCTCCTATTATTAGGATAACTTATTTAACATGTAAAATGCAAGTGAAATTTGTCAATTTGACATTTTTTTACATTTTATTAAAACTTTATCAAATTTTTTAGCCATATCTTCTAGATAATCAAGTCGTTTCATTTTTCTTAACCATTTAATAGGTATAGCTTCTTTACCATATAAAATACCAGCTAATGAACCAGTTATGGCTCCAATTGTATCAGTATCACCACCTAAATTAATAGAACCAATTATAGCTTCTTTATAACTGTTAGAATTTAAAATAACCCAAAATACCGAATCCAAAGTATCTTTTACATAACCTGTTGACTTAATATAATCAATAGGATAACTTTCAATATTGTCAATTAAAATACTTTGATATACATTTATAATATCATCACTGAAATATTTATGATAATCTATTTGTTTTATCATATTATAACTAGTAAATTTATCAAGTCCTTTTAAAAGATATAAACAATAATTAACATAAATGAAACATCCCATTATACTTATCTCATGAGCATGAGTAATTGAGGATGAAAATTTAACCACTTCATAAATATCAGCATCACTATAAAAACAATAAAGAGCTATCGGTAACATTCGCATTAATGAACCATTGCCATTTTCAAATTCATTTTTACATCCACATTCAATCGCTTTAATATTACCCTCATGAAACCTTAGTAATGCTTGTCTGGTTGAAATACCAATATCAAATACTTCATTAGTAGCTGTATAAGAAGCATTATTTAACCAATCTAAAAAGCAAGATGCCATATCATCATAATCAATCTTTTTTTGTCTTATTATTGAATCCATGGTCGCTAAAGTCATAGATGTATCATCTGACCAAACTCCTTCAGGAACTGAGTAAGTGCCATATCCAGTCATAGATGTAACTGGCTTTTTCAACAATTTTTCCCGATGTTCAAATTCTATTGGAACTCCTATTGCATCACCAATTGCAAATCCAATTAAACTATCCCTTACTACTGACATAACTCACCTAACCTATTACATCAATTATAATGCTTTCTTTTTCTACTCCATTATTTGTAATACTAAAACAAGATACAACATCTTCTAATAATAAATCGGTCTTTCCAGTATATATTTTTACTAATTCTTCTCCCTCTAAAACATAATCTCCAACTTTTTTGTTTAAAACAAATCCAACTCCATAATCAATGTTATCATCTTCTTTAATCCGACCTGCCCCTAAAATTTTAGCTAAATTTCCCAATTTTAAAGCATCTATTTTATTGACAAAACCAGTACTAGGACTTTTCAAAGAAATAACATTAGAAGATATACAAATATCATCAATATTTCCACCTTGCCATTTAACTAATTCTTCAAATTTTTGATAAGCTTTTTGATTTTCTAAATTAGTTTGACATTTTTGGTAAGCTTCATCAAAAGAAATACCTAAACCCTTTTCTACCATATGACCAGCTAAAGTAAGCACTAACTTTTTTAATTTTTCATCACCATGATTTTTTAACACACCAATACTTTCTTTAACTTCTAAACCATTTCCTATTGCTTTACCTAATGGTTCATTCATATCAGTTAAAACACATACAACATTTTTTTGATACCTTTTTCCTATTTCAATCATATAATGAGCTAAAAGTTTAGCATCTTTTATATCTTTCATTAAAGCTCCATTACCAACTTTAAGGTCAATAACAATATCATTAGCTCCTAAAGCTATTTTTTTACTCATAATACTTGATGCTATCAAAGGAATAGAACTAGTAGTACCAGTTACATCTCTTAAAGCATAGATTTTTTTATCAGCTGGAACTAAACTAGCACTTCCACTAGCTATACAAACACCTATCTTTTTTACTTGATCTAACATTTGATTTTTTGAAATACTAGTTTTAAATCCACTAATAGCTTCTAATTTGTCAATAGTTCCTCCTGTATGTCCTAATCCTCGACCACTCATTTTAACGACATTGACTCCTAAAGAAGCGACTAATGGAGCGACAATCAAAGTTGTTTTATCACCTACTCCCCCAGTTGAATGTTTATCGACTACTTTATCTTTTAAAGATGATAAGTCTAAAACATCACCACTTTTAAGCATAACATCAGTTAAATAAAATGTCTCTTCAATAGTCATTCCATTTAACACAACCGCCATCAAAAAAGAACTCATTTGGTAATCTTTAATTTCTTCTTTTAAAAAACCATTTACCACATATTCGATTTCTTCTTTTGTTAATTCTTGCTTATTTTTTTTCTTTTCTATAATTGTTAGAATATTCATACTATCACCAATTTAATTATAAAAGTTTTTTTTTAAATAAGCAAGTTTTTTTAACTAATCATCTTTATGATGACTAGTTAAATATGATACTTTTTCAGCAACTAATTCAACAGATGTTCTTTTAGTTTCATCTTCTTGTTCTATTACTCTTGTTTGTAACCTGCCTCGAACACCTAATAAATCTCCTCTTTTACAGTATTCAAAAGCATTTTCAGCAATACCTTTCCATAGAACACAAGATATAAAATCTGTCTCATATTCACCTTTAGAGTTTTTATAACTCCTTGGAACCGCCAAAGTAATATTAGTTACTTTATTACCATTTTCGGTTTCTCTTAGCTCGGGATTTTTTACAAGTCTCCCAACAATTATTGTTTGATTTACCATATTTTTTCTCCTTTCAATCTCAATATAAACTAAACTAAAATTATTTGCAAATGAGAAAAATTTTAATTTGATAAAATAAAATTTAAAAACAGACTAACCTTTTTATGTCAGTCTGTTTAATTTTTTATTTTAATCAAACAATTTAAAAAAACATATTAAAAATAATTTTTCATCAAATGAGTTAATTCAACAGCATATTCCATTGGTAATTCTTCTCTAAATCTATCTAAAAATCCCATAATAACTAATTCTTTAGCTTTTTCTAAAGATATTCCTCTACTCATCAAATAAAATAATTTATCTTGGTCTAATTTAGATACACTAGCTTCATGTTCTAAATAAGCATCTTTGGTATTCACAATATTAGTTGGAATAGTATCACTTTTAGATTTATCATCTAATAAAATAGTATCACATTTAATAACACTTTTAGCCCTTTTAGCATTTTTACTTATTTTGACTGTTCCACGATAAGTAGCATTTCCTCCATCACTAGCAATCGACTTACTAATAATAGAACTTTTAGTATCACTAGCTAAATGTATCATCTTAGCTCCAGCATCTTGTATTTGATTACCCTTAGCAACAGCTATACTAATACAATTACCCTTTGCTTTATCTCCATTTAAAATACAACAAGGATACTTCATATTAATACCAGAACCGATATTTCCATCTATCCATTCCATTAATCCGCCTTCTTCAACAATAGCTCTTTTAGTAACTAAATTCATAACATCATTAGACCAATTTTGAATAGTAGTATATCGACATTTAGCATTTTTTAAGACAAATATTTCAACCACAGCTGCATGAAGTGATGAAGCACTGTATGTTGGGGCTGTACATCCTTCCATATAATGAACCTCACTATCCTCATCAACAATAATTAAAGTCCTTTCAAATTGTCCCATATTTTTACTATTTAACCTGAAATAACTTTGCAAAGGCCTATCTATTTTAGTATGAGGTGGTACATATATAAAAGTTCCACCACTCCAAACTGCTCCATTTAAAGCTGTATATTTATTTTCATCATAACTAACTAAATGATTGAAATATTTCTTAAATAAATCAGGATATTTTTTTAAAGCTGTATCAGTATCACAAAAAATAACATTTTTCTTTTCTAACTCTTCAATCATATGATGATAAACTACTTCACTTTCAAATTGAGCACCAACTCCATCTAAGTATTTTTCTTCAGCATCAATTAAACCAATTTTATGAAAAGTATTTTTGATTTTTTTATCGACTTGTTCCCAATCATTTTTAATACCATCACTTATTTTTTTATAGTAAGTAATAGTATCAAAAGGTACATTTAAAAAAGGACCAAAATTAGGTTGTCCTAATTCTTCAAATTTCTCAAATGATTTTAATCTAAAATTCTTCATCCAAGTTGGTTCATTTTTTATTTTTGATATTTGGGATACTTTATCTTTATTTAAAGTTTTCTCAATGGTTGTCATTTTTATCTTCCTTTATAATTTTTTCTAACCCCCACCAAGGTAATAAGGCACATTTTTTTCGACTTGGTTGTTTATATATATCATCATAGACAATCGCTTCTTCTAATTTACTTTCATCATATGGTTTCTCATCTAACATGTTGTTAAAGTTTTCTAATATAGTTTTAGCCTCTTTTAAAGTTTTACCTATTATAGTATCAATCATAATAGAAGTTGAAGAGGTACAAATAGCACAAGCTTCTCCATCAAATCTAGCATCTTTTATTTTACCATCTTCTATTTTAACCATTAAATATATCTCATCGATACAACTTTCATTATTGGTATCTACTCTAATATAGCTATCATCGTCAACAAGTCCTCTATTTTTAGGGTTTTGATAATGTTCTAAAATAATACTTCTTTTTAAGTTTGAATCCATAGTATCACTCTTTTTCTTTACTTATTTTATCAAATTTAACTATAAAATACAACTGAATAGTATTTTAAATATTACATAATATATAATATGAAAAAAATATTATTTTTATTATTTTTTACTTTTATGTTACCATGTCATGCCTTAACCATCAAAGATTTTTATGGATTAAATAAAGAAGTAGAAAATAAAGGACTAGTTAAAGAATTAAAGGCCAATATTGAAAGTTATTTTAAAGTAAATGTTAAAAACCAAGTTTTGTATTTAAATGGTATTCCTTTAAATGACAACCAAAAACTAAGTAAAATAAATAATAGTAGTATCATTTATTTATATAACAAAAAAGATAATTATACATATCCTATTAAAGTAAATAAAACTGGATTAGGTTTTTTAAATGTTTTAAATCAAGCTAAGGTAGGCTCTAATATATATATTCATATTGTACCAAATGATAACTACTATTTAAAAAGTATTGACGTTATAGACTTTGAAGGTAAAAAAATTACTTTAGATGACAACCGATTTACAATGCCTTTTGGTAGCATTAATATCAATGTTTTATTTGAAGAAAAAACTAAAATGGCTTTAAGTAGTAATTATAAAAAAACTAAACAAAATATACTTTTAATTCCTGGTTTGATATTTTTATTAAGTCTTATTTTATCGACGATTATAAAAATAAAAAGTTCTAAACTATTTAAAAAAACATATTATTAATTAGAACAAGGAGGAAAATTATGGAAATATTAAAAGTAGGTGCCAAATCAAATCCAAATTCAGTAGCTGGTGCACTAGCAAATCTATTTAGAGAAAAAGGCAGTGTTGAAATTCAAGCTATAGGGGCTGGAGCATTAAATCAAGCTATTAAAGCGATTGCGATTTCAAGAGGTTTTGTCGCTCCTAGTGGTAAAAACTTAGTATGTATTCCAGCTTTCACCGATATCATTATCGATGGTGAAGAGAGAACCGCTATTAAATTAATCGTTGAATCCAAATAAATATTTGGATTTTTTTCATCAAAAAATTTACACTATTTTTTTTTATTTATTTATAGTAAAATATAAGAGGTGGAATTTATGGAAACAAAAAAATTAGAAAAAACAATAAAAATTATAAAAAAAATATTATATTTTATTTTAATGATAATGTTTGGTATTTTATTAATTACTTCGATTATCCATATAATTAATTGGGATAAAGATAATAAAAAAATAGAAAAACAAGCTGATGAAATAAAAGATAATACTGATGTTTTAGAAATAGAAACTGAAAATGCTGAAAAAATAAATCCTGATAAAAATAAAAATAGTTTATATTTTAAATTTATTAAAATGCCTCTTATTGAAGTTGATTTAAAAGATTTAATCAAACAAAATAGTGATACTGTTGGTTGGTTACAAGTCAAAGGAACTAATGTCAATTATCCATTTGTTCAAGGTACTGACAATGATTATTACTTAAACCACTCCTTCAACAAAACCAAAAATGACGCTGGATGGGTATTTATGGACTATAGAAACAACAAAACTAATTGGGACCAAAATACTATTATTTATGCCCATAGTAGATTAGATACTTCTATGTTTGGAACCTTAAAAAACATTTTCAAAAGTGATTGGTTAAAAAATAGGGATAATCATATTATTCGTATCTCAACTAATGAAGAAAATACTATGTGGCAAGTATTTAGTGTCTATAAAATCAAAACAACCACTGATTATTTAACTACTACTTTTGCTACCGAAAAAGAATATCAAAATTTCTTAAATATGATTAAAAAAAGAAGTACCTTTGATTTTAAAGCTGATGTTACTACTAAAGATAAGATTATAACACTATCAACTTGTTATAATGATACTACTAAAACTGTTATGCACGCTAAATTAATTTTAAGAAAAAAAAGATAGAAAATTTACTTAATACTATCTTTTTTTAAAATCAAATGTTTTTCAACAGAAAACTTTTTATTCTTTTTTGGTTTTCGCATATTTAATATTCCTGTTTCTCCTGTTTTAGTATCTAGATAAATACATTTATCATCATTATATATTTTGAAATATTTACCTATAACTTCCAATTGATAATCTAAAGAATCAAGGAAAACTAATCCATCTAACTTTTTAATAAATAACCTATTAATTTTAAGTTCTTGTCTTTTTAAAGTATAGTCAAATATAGCTATATATTTATTATTTAATAAATAGTAACTATTATCAATATCTAAATCATATTTTTTATTATCTATCCTACTTATAGGTTTAATAGTACTATCAATAATATCAATAATTTCACTATTTTTTTTACTTGCTAAACCATAATCTTTATTTTTAAAAAAACATATATTTTGATATTCTGTTTTAATTAATTCACCAGTTTTTATATTTAGAATTTGATTTTCTCTTATTTTAACCAAATCACCATATAAAAACTTAAAATTATTTGTTTTTATACTTCTTATTAAATCTAAATTATCATCATAAAAATAATATTTATTGCCTTGATAACCAACATACCAATTATTTATTTTATCAATATTATCATGTCTAATTATTTTATTATTTTGTAAATTAACTAACACTTGTTTAGTATTTTTATAAGTTATTTTTAAACAATCTTCAAAAATAGTAGTTTCTTCTATTTCGGATAAATTATTTAATTTTATATTTTTTATCAAATTAAAATCTAAATCATATAATTTAATCCCCCTTTTTCTAATTAATATAATTTTACCATCTTGATAAATTAAAGGAGCTAAACAGTATTTATCTTTAGGTATTGTTTTTATATTTTCACAAGCAGCTATAATTTTATCGGGATAAACTAATACTAATTTATTTTCAAAACTATATATCTTTATATTAACATCTTCTAAGAGATTATAACCATTACTATCTATTAACATCGTATTATTTTTTTTATCCTTTAAAACATATATATTATCAAATAAAATACTATCTAAATAATAATTTAAAGGAATAGACAAAATTTTTTTAGTTTTAATATCATATAATACTTGGTCTTTTTCTTTTAAAACTAATATTAATTTATCATCACTATATTTTTCAATTCTTATAATATTATCATCATCTAATATTGTTTTTGAAGATTTGATATTAATTAAATTATTATTAGTTACAATACAAACATCTTTATTTAAAGTTATGACTTTTTTTATATCATCATACTTGGTTACATCATATATATCTTTATTAACTAATAGTTTTCTATCATTTAAAATAATATATAAAAAATTATCTATTATTTTTATATTGTTAACTTTCATTTATCCTCCATAACAAAAAAAGAATATTAATCCTTTTTGTTTTTTTCTTGTTCTTCTAATTTTTTTAATACTTCTTTAGTTGCTACAATCGCTTTTTCTCTAACTGAAGATGCGGCTTTTTCTAAAACTGGTGTTCCCTTTTCTACGGCATATTCAACTAAATCTTCAGCTTTTTTTTGGATTTCTTTAGATTTTTCTTTAGCTATTTTTAAAGCTTTTTCTTTATCTAAATCTTCTAAATCTTTTTTTAAGTCTGCAATTTTCTTTTCAATGTTTTCTTTTACTTCAACTTTATCCATGTTTTTTACTTTATCAAGTAAATCATCCATTTTAGCTTTTAATTCTTTTCTTGTTTCACTACCTTTTTTTGGAGCAAACAAAACTCCTAGTCCAGCACCAACTGCTAACCCCGCTAATAATGTTTTAGTATTACCCTTCTTCATTTTCATCCTTCTTTCTTTTAAATGGGCTTATAATTTTTTTAATTAATTTACTGACATTGACAACTAAATAATCATTTAATTTAGCAACCGTATCAGAAGTTGCATCAATAATAGAAAATAATGAATCCAACTTATTTATTTTATTTTGAACATCATCTAGAGTTTTATCTATTTTATATAAAGTTTGAATTAACTTTATGCCAACACAAATTAGTACAATTAATAATATGACTAATAACATATATATTATGACCGAAAATTCAAAACTCATTCTTCATCCCTCTTTTCATACATAGAATCAATTAAATCAAAAAGCTCATTTCCAACATCTTCATCTTCTTCTTTATTGATAACTGGTTCCTTTTTTTTAACAACGCTGTTATTTTTGATATATTCGTTAATTTCATCGATTTTTTGACGTTGTAATTCTAACTCCTTAGTCAAATCAGCATTATCTATTTCCTTATCTAATTTCATATCTTTAAAAGATTCTTTTTTTTCTTCTTTTTTTATTTCTTTAGCATCTAAAGAAAGAGTACCACTTGTGAATAAGGTATTATCTAAATCATCATCATTTGGTCCATAAGCTTTAGCTCTAACATCATCTATTGTTGGTGTTATTTTTACTTTTTCTTTTCTTACTTTAGTTTTAACATCGTCTTTTTTATAATTTTTATCTAATACTCCATAAACTGGAGATATAATAGGTGATGGTTTAAATATTTTTTTGGCTGGTATTTCTTCTTTAGTATTCCCTTTATATGAATTTTCATTCTTAGTTCTTTTAATTACTTTAACTTCTCTAACTCTTTTAGGTTCTTCCTTCTTTTCATTTTCAAAACCTTTTAAATCTGAAAAAGCGTTATCATCAAAATAAACTGGAGTTCTAGTTTTTTCTTCCCTCGTCATTACTGGTGGTTCTATTTTTTTAACTTCTTCTTTAATAGGTTCTTTAATAACTTCTTTAACTGGTTCTTCTTCTTTTACTTTTTCCCTTTTTATCGGTTTCATAAAAGGTTCTTCTTCTATAACTTCCTCTGTAAATAAATTTTTTACTTTATCTATTAATCCCATATTTTCACCTCTTAATTTTTGCTACCTTCTATTGCTCTATCTATTTCTGTTTCTTCTTTTTTAGTAAACAATTGATATCTTTCTTCTTTATTAATAAAATAATCTTCATTAAGCATCAATTTAATAACATTGTCATTAAATTTAACCGTTGATAAAATATATGAAGCATTTAATATTGCATCCTCCAAATCATCCTTATCAACTACTGCTTCTATTTTAGCATAGTTATAAAAAAACTCAATTTTATAATTTTTTTCTAATTTTTTTATTTCCAAATATCCTTCTTTTTGTCCATCTATTTTTTTGGAATAATAAACTTTTTTATTTTCCTTATAATCTAGTTTAGTCTTATAATAATAACTTACTGCATCAATGTATAAATAATAATAATTACCATTTGAGTATAGTCTATCGTTTAATTCATTTGTATCTATATAACTTACTCCTCTAGGTATATAATATTTATACCCCTTTCCTACCCGATTATATAACTGATTGTTTTTTGACAAAACAACATCGATAATATTGTCTATTTTCTTAGTATCAATTCTAACAACTGTACAACCAGTAAAAAGTAGGAGGGTTAAAAAGAGTAATTGTATCTTTTTCATATTTTCACCACTCTTATTATGATTATACCAAATTCTGCTTATTTAAAAAAGTGTTTTTCATAAAAATCTATTTTTTGACATGAATTTTATATATTGGATATCCTAAATTATGGAATTTTATTTCATATTCAGTTTCAATATTATAAGTATTTTCCTTGTGTAAATCTAGGCATATATCTTCGATTTTATAACCATAATCAGTAAATGATTTAATAGAATATTCAAATAAATGACGATTGTCAGTTTTCATAATTATCTCTGGTTTACCCCTAAAAATTTTATCATATTTTTTTAAAAAGTTAGGATGAGTTAACCTCCTTTTAGCATGCCTATCCTTAGGCCAAGGATCTGAAAAATTTAAATAAATTAAATCTATTTGCTTTTTAAAATACTTATCGATATTTAAAGCATCCATTTTAAAAAAATAAAGATTAGAAAGTGGATTTTGGTTTTGTTTTTCCAAAGCTCTTATTAAAACACTATCATATTTTTCAACTCCAATAAAATTTATATTGGGATTTTCCAAAGCATTTTGATAAATAAAATTGCCTTTACCTGTTCCTATTTCTAAATAAATAGGATTTTTATTATTAAAAATATTACTGGTTTGATAATTGTTTTCTGTTATGACATATTTTGAATTTTCTATTATCTCATATGCCCCTTTAACATTTTTCAAGCGCATATTATTATCACCATTGTAATTATATCAAATTTATTAAAAAAAAAGCAACATCTTAATCGATAGTTACTTTTAGCTTATCATCTACTAAAATAGAATATTCATAACTTTTTAATACTTTTTCATCGTTTGGTTCCATCACTTTTATTTTAATATTTACTCGTCCTTTTTTTATTGGTATTACATGTAAATCAAACTGATAAAGATTATCTTCTAATTTCATACTATAATAATCACTTTCAATACTAACAATATCTATTTTATCCATATTAACAGAATAATTAGGAAGGATATAATTATCATCTTGATATGGAACCTTACAAGAAATAATTTCATATTTATTTTGTTTATAATATTTTATTTTAGCTTTATCTAATTCATTTAGTATTTGATTTATATCAATACCATAACTAGTATTATTTAATATTTCTTCAATTAAATATTTTTTATTATCTATCTTAATATAAATATTGTTTTCTTTTTGACAAACAAAATAATATTTATAAAATTTATCTTCATAAAATTTATCTAAAGTATTTATACAAAATTTAGTTTCATCAACAATACTAAAATGAGTATTTTCAATATATTTTTCATAATTTTTTTTATATAATTTATTTCGGTAATCTATAATTTTTAAGATAAATAAAATAATTAATCCAACACTAATTACAATTATAACCACACTTTTTTTACTTAAAGGATTTTTTTCTAATAAGAAAATATTTCTAATTAAATAATTTATTGATTTTATTTTATAAATAAAAAACCAAATAATAGCTCCTAAAGTATTTAAAATAATATCATCAATATCAAAAGCTCCTGAACTTGTTAGTAATTGAGCTATTTCAACTCCAAATACCAATAATAAAATTGTTATTAAATAATTTTTAAATTTGTTTTGTTTTTTAAATAAAAGACAAAGTAATAAACCCAAAGGAACTAAAGCAAATAAATTACCTAATAAATTAAACATAATGTTACTAGTTGAATACAAACTATTAAAACTTTTAAGATAACCTATAATTGTTTTAAAAGGAATTATATTAGAAGTTATTTTAACATAATTAATAAAATTTTTACTAAAGTAGTTATTTAGTACTAACCCACTTCTTCCAAATTTTGCATCAAATAAAGTTAATGTTAAAAATAAAATGACATATAAAATTAAATATATCCATAAATTAATTCGTAAAATTTTTTTATTATTTGTTTCTTTAGCTAATAAAATACCACCTAAATATAATAATAAACAACTACTAATCAAAAAAATTAATCGATTTAAAACAGTCATATAAAAATTATGATTAAGTTCATTTACAAAATAAAATCCAAGCAAAATAAAAGCTAAAGCATAAAATAAATAAGATATGATTTTTTTGATAATACTCCTCCTTTAAAAATTATTTTCTTTTTATTAAAGATATAAAAAGTTTGTTTTTTAGTTTATTTTGTGATAAGATAGTTGACGGCTTAAGGAGGGATTTTATGGAAGTAAATTTTTTAAAAATGTTAAAACAACAGTTGGAAATCAAGATTTTAAATAAAGAACTTTTAAATATCACTCTAGAAGAAAAAAATACTTTAAATAAACTAATTAACTTTACTTTAAGTTGGTTACTTAAAAATATTGGCCTAAAAAAAGATGACTATAATAATTTAGATTTTACTTATGATAAAGTTAATATTAGACCATTATCTGAAAATAAAATAGAAAAATTAGATACCTTTATTAATTTACTTGGCTATACCATTTTAAAACAGTTTTTTGTTTATCATAAATCAATTACTTTAAAATGTGGTTATAATCCTGAAGGAATTTTAAATAAAATAATTGAAGATAGCCACTGTGAATTTTTAAATCTTTGTCTACCTTTAAAAACCAAATTAACTATTTTGTATCCTCAAATTTGGATAGATACAGGATTTGGTAATAAACTAGCTTTTGATGCTTTAAAAAGTAATGATTTTAATCAAATTAATTCTAAAGAGTTAAAGGAAAATGAATTTATTTTACCTAGTGATTTTACTTTGACAAATTATGATTTTATCGATAAATTTAAAGAAAACAAAACTAAAAAATATTTACCTTAAAAAAATTATAAATTTAGTTTTGACTATTAGCTATTACTTTTTTTAATTTTATTTTAATTCTTTGTAAAGCATTATCAATAGTTCTATAATCATAATTTAATTTATTACTGATTTCTTTAGTAGAAAAACCTTGATATTTTAACTCAAAAACTTGATTTTCTAAATTAGTTAAATTATTTTTTAAACTGGTTATCCAGTTATTTTCTTCTTCTTTATTAAAAAGTAAAGTGGCAGGGTCATTATCCGTTGTTTTAAAAAAATCTAATAATTTATACTCCCCATCCACACTAACTAAATCAACTGGTAAAGCTTCATTCAATACTCGATGTTTTAATCTTTTAGAACTAGTTATAAAATCGTTGATTTGATTTTCAATACAATGGACAGAATAAGTATAAAACTTAGTATCCCTACTTTCTTTAAAATGGTCGATAGCTTTATTTAAACCAACTAGCCCTTCTTGAATTAAATCATTCTTATCAATTCCTAAATTTTCATTTTGAATATACCATTTATTTACTATTTTTTTGATTAATGGCAAATATTTTTCATATAATATTTCTTTAGCTTCTTCAACATTTTCTTGAATTAAACTAATCAATTCATAATCATTATAATCACTATATTTCATTAACGACCTACTTTCTTTGATAAGCTGCTTCCAATATTACTACTGCCGCCGCTACAGAAGCATTTAAACTGTTTACTTCTCCATACATTGGAATACTAGCTATAAAATCACATGATTTTTTTACTAATTCGGACAACCCCTTACCTTCATTTCCAATTATTAAAGCTATTTTGCCTTGATAGTCAATTTTTTTATAATCAGTTCCTTTCATATCAGTACCAATAATCCAAAAACCTTCTTTTTTTAACTCTTCAATTGTTCTTCTTAAGTTAACAACTTGAGTTATAGGCATTTTATCAACTGTGCCAACACTTACTTTAAAGACAGTTCCATTAACACTAACACTTCTATCGGATGGGATAATTATTCCTTCTACTTTAGCTGCTTCACAACTTCTAATAATGGCTCCAAAATTATGGGGATCTTCTATATGGTCTAAAATAATTAAAAAAGATTTTGAAAGTAATTTTTTTAAAGGTGTATATTGATAATCTTTTACCTTTAAAACTATTCCTTGGTGATTTCCTTTAATTATACCATCCAATTCTTTTTTGGTTTTCCAAATTACTTTAATTTGATTTTTATTTATTATATCTTTAATATGGTTGTCATTAAAATCTTTATATAGATAAATAACATCAATTTTTTCAGGTTTTTTAAGTAGTTCTAAAGCAACATTTTTCCCATATAAATACATTATTTTATCACCTCATAAGGCCAAGCATCAATTCCCCCAAAAGTATAAATATTTTCATAGCCTTGATTAGCTAAATAGTTAGCAGCTTCTAAAGCTCTTTTTCCACTTTGACAGTAAAGTAATAAAGTTGTTTTTTTATCACTTATTCTAGTTAATACATCATCTATATTATCAAGTGGAATTGAAATAGCATTTTTTATATGTCCTTGATTATATTCAGCTTTACTTCTTACATCAATCACTAAATTTTCTTGATTTTCCATCATTTTTTTAGCTTCTTTAGCATCGATAGTTTTATAAGTTATTTTATTACAAGCCGTTAAAGATAATAATACTATTAAAGTAATTATTATTTTTTTCATAAGTTCATACTCCTTTCCAATAAGTTTTTCAATCTAGTTTGTTGATTAGTTAAATATAAATAACCCAAAATAGCTTCAAAAGAAGTTGCCCATTTATAAGTTATAATATCAGTATTTTTAGGTGAATGACTTGCTTTATGATTACGAGCTCTTCTCATAATGTTCATTTCTTCTTCTGTTAGGATATTATTATCAATTAGTTTGTTTAAAGTTAAAGCTTGTCCTTTAGCACTTACATATTTAGTTACTTCTTTTTGTAAGTCATTTACTTTGGCTAAGTTGTTTTTTATAAAATAATTTCTTATAAATAATTCGTAAATTGAATCTCCTAAGTAAGCTAATGTTAAAACATTATAATCCATCTATATCCCTTCTATCAAATGTAATATTAGGTATTAAACCATTTTTGACATCTTGTAATACCAAGTGATACACTTGTTCATAGTTTACCACTCCCCCTTTTAAATAGCAATATCTTTTTTTACCAATAGTATTAATTACTTCTTCGATATCATCAATGTTATCAATATCATATCTTTCTTTTAGGATATTTGGATAATATTTATATAAATTTTTTATAATGAAAGTAAAAACTTCTTCTAAAGGAAGTATTTCTTCTTTGATGGCGGTAAAGGTCGCTAGAGTATACCCTACTTCATTATCATCTATTTTAGGCCACAATATTCCTGGAGTATCTAAAAGCTCCATTTTATCATTTATTCTAATCCAATCTAAACCCTTAGTAATACCTGGCTTATTGCCTGTTTCTTTTTTCTTTTTACCAACTAATCGGTTAATTAATGTTGATTTTCCAACATTAGGAATACCTACTACCATAATTCTTATTTTCCTTGGTTTTAAACCTTTTTTCTTTCTTGTTTCATTCATTAGTTGTTGTTCTTCATCAATTAGTTTAATTAAAGGTTTTATATTGTCTTTTAAAGTATTTAAAGAAAAAACTTTATATCCTTTTTTTTCATAGTATTCTATCCATTTGTTAGTTATCTTTAAATCACATAAATCCATTTTAGATATTACTAATATTTTCCTTTTCTCTCCTAATATGTTATCAATATCAACTATTTTAGATGAATATGGCATTCTGGCATCAATCACTTCAATAGCTAAATCAACAAGTTTTAGATTTTCTTTCATTTGTCTTCTGGCTTTTTCCATATGTCCTGGATACCAATTTATATTTGTTTTATTTTCATTCATTTATATCACTTCCTTTTTATCAGTTTAATACCTATTATTTTACTTTGCTCCATTTTTCTATTAAATAATTAACAAATGCTGAGCACGAAACTAGCATATATTTTGCATCCTCTGATGGAGCATTTTGGAAATCTATACCTCCATGTCTTATCCCAGTTTCATCCGAAGTATAACCATACAAAGATGTAAAGGCTTTTTCCATCGCAGGATGGATATGTACTCCTTTGTCTTTTAATTTTTTTAATGTTTTTCCTAAAGTTGCATCACTACCTGATGAACCTGTAATAATAGAACAAATTGACTCAATAGCACTAATAGATTCTTTTATGGAATTTTCATAATCCGGCTTTTTTCTATTAGAAAAAAGAAATAGTGCTTTTTCTATATGTATATTTACTGTATCAAAATCAGTACTTTTTGCATCTTGAATAGTTGATAATTCCGATTCAGTTACAATTGGAACTACTTGTCCATCTAAAATACGATAGGAAGCTGCTTCCTCCTCAAGTATTGTATTAAATATCGTTGTCATTTTAATTTTCTTATTACTATCTGAATGTCTTAAATACTTTTCTATGAAATCATATATTACATACCATTCTTTTGCATTTAACACATATTCCTGCAAAGCCTCTGCATTCTTCTGTTTGTATATTTCATTTTTTGGAAATGTATATGAAACACCCATTTCTATCATCATATCTTCAATACCTGTTGTATAATTGGTCCAATCTAAAACATCATATGTATCAAATTCTTCTTTATAAAATGCAGCAAGAATTCTTCTTTTTAATACTTCGCTAACACATTCAAATTGTATTTTATCTGTATTATATCCATTTCTTCGTGAAAATACTGCCATATAAATACCTCTTTTCTTTTTCTCAACTTTTGCGACTAACTTTCCAATTAAATTACTCTAATATTATATAATATAACCTTTAACTTTTTATTACATTACTTTCTCTGATTTATTCAAGTAACTTTTCAAAATAATCTTTATAAATGAATGAAGCATTTTTCATTCTTTCTTTATTTAATATATATCCTTATCATTATGTTCAATCATTTTCTTTATTTTTCTTCACTTTCTTCTTTTGCCAATTCATACAATTCTTT
>CANRBE010000014.1 GCA_947628785.1 uncultured Bacilli bacterium | reverse complement strand
TAATACCCCCCCCCATGTTGACATTCTCTTTACACATATTCTTCCTACCTTTCTAGTTATTATATTATTATATTATCATATTTTATTATTTTCGTAAATACTTAAAAAAAACACTATTTTTCAAGTGTCTTAATTATTTTATGCATTTTTTTATTCTTAGTTATATAAACTAAATACTTAAAATAAACATAAGCTACTATTTTATTCTTAAATGCTTTAGAAAGTATTCCATCTTCTACTTTTTTATCATCATCTATTTTGATATATACCTTATAGCAATCTTTACTTGGAAGATATAATTCCATAATATGTAATTGATACATATTATAATAATGAGTTACTTGATTTATAACATCTTCTTTTAAAGGTTTATCAAAAAAATTAAAATATTTTTTTAAATAATTAGTATTTAATTTAGATTGTTCATTAGATATATTAATCATTTCAACCTTATTTCTATTATGATAATGATTATAAATACCTTTAGAACAAGCTGTTAAAATAGATATTGATAATTCTTGGTCTTTAATATCTCCACTACAATTTTTATTATAAAAAAATTCATTCAAAAATTTCTCTTTAGCTAACTCTTCATAATTACTATTTTCTAAAGTTTCACCTTGATTATATAAATCATCAATATGAATTACTTTAAAAGGTTTAGCTAAATTAGTATTATCAAATATATAAATATCAAAATGATTTTGTCCACCTACTTCATTTAACTTATCACCTTTAGTTTGATAACTATGAATTTGAATATCCATAATATCTCCAATTTTTAAATCAATACGTTCATGTTTAAAATTATTACTAGTATTTGTTGTTAATAAGTTTAAATTAGCAGTTGTTACTGGATTACCTAAATCATTATAAAAAGTAAGTAACCCATGATAATCTTTTTCTCCATATTGTTTATAGTCATTTTTATCATCTAAAATACTATTTTCATCATTCAAAGTTAATACCTTAGAATAAACTTCACCATTAGTTATAAGTTGGTTTGGTCCTAAAATATTATTTATTTTAATAAAATCACTTAGTAAATCAATAAAATGATATCCATTATTATATAAACTACCATATCCATATTGATAATCTTTAAAACTACTTTTTTTACCAATATTAGCATAAAGAGTAATATAAGTAATTGGAACTTGATGTTCATTAACTATATTATATAATATTTCTTTTACTTTCTCATAACCCTTATGATATTTTCTTTCACACATAACCTTACAATTAGACTTAGATGTTTTAGCTAAATCTAAAATTTCATAATATTGCTTTTGAATTTTTTTAATATTAGCTAAATCAGTCATTCCTTTAGTAACTAATATTGGTGTATCAGTTAAAACATTAATATCATTTTTTAAAGCAAAATCTAAATACATATGATGTGCTTTAGCATCTGTTGATATAATAATTGAAGTAATTTCTAATAAATTACAAATAGCAAGTAAATTACTAGCTACTTCTTCTTTTAAATAATCAAGTTCAAAGTCTTCATCTTCAATTGTAAATATTTTAGTATTTTCAAATCCTTTTTCTTTTAAATATTTACTTATACTATCTTTTTTAGATTCTAATTCAACAACAAGTGCTAAATTGAGTTTATGTTTTTTCAAATAATTTAAATATAATTTTTTAGCATGACTTCCCATACCAATAATTGCTACATTTTTCATTATATACCCCCTCCAAGTAGGTATTATATTATACCTACTTTTTCTAAAAGTCAAGGAAAAATGGTAAATTATGACAAAAAAATGTTTGTATTTTTATAAAAATATGATACTATATACTGCCAAGGGAGGGACATTATGGCTAGTTTAAAAAAAATAAGCAAAACTGAAAAACAAATTATAGAAATATTGGATAAATTAGATACTGATACTGAAAAAATGTGGGAAATTGAAAACAACAAACAAAATTATCAAATAAAGTTAAATATTAATTCAAAAAAAATCTAGTTAAAGTAAAAAGTACTAAAAAATAGTACTTTTTACTTACGATATTGATATTTTTTAAAACCATCAGTCATTTCAATATTGTCTTTATCATAATACCAAATAGCTTCACTATGATATTTTTTTAATAAATCCTTACTATCTTCTTTAGAATAAAAACTAATTAAACTTAAGATATTACTTTCAAGTGCGTTTTTACCAATTACCGTAGTTCCATAAATATTTTTTTCTGGTTCTTTAGTTAACGGATTAATATAAAAAGTATAATCATTATCACCTATTTTTTTTATTCTATCATAATAATCAATTGAAGCATAAGCTTTATTTTTAAGCTTTAGATATTGATAAACACTTCCAGTTACTCCATTAGGTTCTTTTATAGCAACATTATAAAAATTGTTATTAATACCTTGTCCCATTAAAACAATATTATCAGTATTAATAAAATAAGTTTTTATTTTATTTTGTTTAAAAATCTTACCTATTTCATCTACTACATATCCAATTGCTATATCATCTAAATATAAATTTAAACGATTGTTTTTTATCTTTCCATCTTTTAATTCTAAATTTTCAATATCACTTTCTATATCTTTAGTATCATAATGTTGATTAATAAAATTATCAAACCAATAATCAACTAAATTACCCATTCCAATATCAATATAATCACTTATTTGATGCCACTTTAAACCAGTATCTAATAAATAATATAATTCTTTATCAATTACTAAATATTCCTTATCTTCCTTATTATTTTTAATATCATATAAATTAATTATTCCATCAATATGCTTTTCTCTATTAATCAAATTAGCTATTTTAGTTATTTTATCATTACTTTGTTTTTCAATACTTTTAGCTTTTTTTGAATCATTAGTTACAAATTTAAGATAAAAGGTTTTATTTAAACCGTTTATTTTATAAATATACTCTTGACTTTTTTTACTTGTTAAAACTATTAATAAAAAAATAACTAATAAAACTATAAAAATACCCCATATTATTTTATTTAACTTACTCATGTTCTAATACTGATTGATATACCTCAACCATTTTCTCTCCTACTTTTTTAATATCACAATTCTTAGCTAATTCATAAGCATTATCTTTTAAAGATGGAAGTTTATTTTCTAAAATACCTGTAATTAATTTTTCAAAATCATCTATACTTTTTCCTTTATAAGCATCTTTTTTGTTTTTAACCCAGTTAAATATTGGAATATCTCTAACTACTACATCTATCTTACTGGCAAAGGCTTCTAAAAGAGGAATTCCCTCAGTTTCTTCTAAAGTAGGAAAAAAATACAAATTGGCTCCTGACAAAGCTGCATGAATCATATCTTGTTCAACATATCCAGCAAATTTTAAATTAGGTAATTTAGTATTAACTGCCTTTCTAATTTCTTTAGGTACTAATTTTAAATCTAAATAACCAAACCAAATAAATTGATATTCTTTTAATATTTTAGCCATTTCCACAAAATCCAAAATACCTTTTCTTTTTAAATATAAACCAATTCCAACAACCACCTTATCATTTTTAGTATAACCATAAGTTTTTCTAAATTTTTGTCCTAACTTCTCATCTTTTTTAAAAAAAGACATATCTATTCCATTAGAAATAGCTGTTATTGGACCTAGTCCATAACCTTCTTGAATTTTTTTAGAATACTCAGTTGGGGAAATAATATGGTCTGCTTGTTTATAACACTTACATATCCACCATTTAAATAAAGGCGCTAATTGGTTAGAAAATAAAAAGGAATTTTTAAAATCTTCTTTAGTTGAATGAGCATGGTAAATAACTTTTATTCCTTTTTTTCTAGCTTTTTTAGCCAATAGATAACTTTTTGGACCAAAAAAATTTATATCAACTAAATCACAACTATCTAACTCTTTAACATCTAAAGTATAACAAATATGATTTTCTTTTAATGCCTGCATTTGGTGAACTATAGCTTTTCCAAGTCCTGATTTTCCTATCATTTTTTGACTTTCTGTATATAAAAGTACTTTCAATCTTTCACCTCTAAACTTCCATATCAACCAAAATAACATCTTCCCCTATTTTCTTTATTTGTTTCCATTTAACACTAAACTCATCTTTTTTACTAATCGCAAAGTGTCCTTTTAAAACAGTTAGTGATACTAAAGTACCACTTTCATCAATAGTAGCATCCGCAATAGAACCAATTTTTTTTCCATCTTGAATGCTAACAACATCTTTACTTTGTAATTCTGATAATTTCAAAATATCACCTTTATAAAGTATATGTCTAATTTATTATAATATCTTTTAAGTAGTCTTTTATTTCGTTATATAATGTTTCACCAATACATTTTTTTGGTAAAAAAAGCATTATTTTTTCTTTTCTAGGTTCTATATATATAGCATCTTTTTTTA
The DNA here is from genome assembly GCA_947628785.1 of uncultured Bacilli bacterium. Classification (GTDB taxonomy): domain Bacteria; phylum Bacillota_I; class Bacilli_A; order RF39; family UBA660; genus HGM10857. Next base: position 13,851 of record CANRBE010000014.1, on the reverse strand, counting down.
TTTTGATTTTTTGAATTTGGTCCCACCTATATTCATATTTTTGACCATTTACTTTAGCAATTATTTTTTTGTCATTTAAATTAATTTGATACTTACCATAAGAATGATATTTTACTTCATTAGTTCTAAGTAATAATTTAGATATTAAAATATTAAAAGTTTTAAAAATAAAATAAAGAACAATAATAGATACTATATAAATTAAGGCTACTGTTAAAGGAGATTTTTCAATCAAAAAATAAACAAAGAATATGTATAATACAGTATAAAGACTATACCAAATCCATAAATTTCTTTTTTTGCTTTTTAACAAAAATTGATAATGTTCTTCTTTTGTAAAACTAAAATCAAATGTCATAATCCACCTCTTAAAATACATCTATATTAGCAATATCTTCGTTGATAATACTAACTAATGTTTTGATATTATATTTAGAAAATGTATTTTCTATTTTTTCATAAGGTAATAAAAATATATCAAGTCTTCTTTTTAAAAGTTCATCAATTACTTTTATTTCAATTTTATTAAAAAACTCAATTATCTTTAAAGTGTTATCTTGATTACAAGTTATATCAAATATTATACCTTCGTCCCAATATTCCATTATTTCATCAATGGTATCAGGTGAAATATATTGTTTTAAAAAATCCATTATACCACCTTTTCTTCACAGATTTCATCAACTGCTTGTCTTAATGTATTAAATTGTTTTTCATTTAAAATAGTATTATATATTATTGCATATAACAAAGCATCTTTAGTTGGTATTTCGTGTTTTAATAAAGCATAAAATACTCTAAGTACTTTTACCCTAGATATTTTAATACTATTGATTTGATAGTAATTTTGATTGTTAAAACGATAATGTTCTAACTCCTTGATAAATGGATGTTCAAGTATCGTTTTATCTACTTTATTACTATCATTATAAATTATATGTTCATATATATCTTGTTTAGGTAAAACAATAGTATCTGTTTTTTCTAAATAATTTTCTTCCGTTATCCCAAAACCATTTTTACTACTTATCTCTTTATCTAACCAAATATAAGAATTATCCTTTTCAAATTGACAAATATATTGTAGATGTTTCTGATTAGCATAATATAGTCGGTAAAAAACTATACGGTCTGGATTTATTAATTTAGCGGTTTTTTCTTTAGCATATATTTCTAAACTAGATTCAATATATTTATCGATGTTACTAGCTAAATCATCAGCTAGTAGAAAACTATACTCTTCATGATTTGCCCTATTTATAAATGGTATTTTATATAATTTAGCCACTTTAAGATTTTTAATTAGTTTTTCATTAGGAATAATTAAAATAGCTAAACTATTTTTTACAACTTTCAAAATATCGATATTATATTGTTTTAAGACTTTAATATTATTAACAAAATTATAAAAATTTCCATAGTTATTATCTTCATGATAAACAGATTTTCTATCTAAGAAAACACTAGGTATTTGTTCTAAAATACGGTTAGATATATTCTCTTCTTTAGCAATTTTAAAAATAGTTTCCAATATTTGTTTTGATGAGTAAATAATTAAATCATCCAATAAATATTCAGTTATTTTCATAAAACTATTTTCCTTTAAAACAGATAAAATTTCTTTAGCATGTTCTTTTAAATTTTGCTTGATTATTACTTCTTTAATATCAGAACTTAACTTTTGTAATAATGGTTCTTCATTAAATATATCATCTTGTTTATTATCTATATTATGGTTTTCTAATATTTGATTTGGATTTTTTAAAATGTTTGCTTTATCATCCAAATTTTCATTTAAGGCATCTTCTAATGAAGGCATGGTTAAATGGTCTGGTTTAACAGATAATAAGTCACTATTATTTTTTTCTATATGATTATCATTTTCTAAATATTTTTCCTCATTTTCTAAAGCTAAATATTCATTTTCTTCTATATTAGATACATCTTCATTTTCTTCTAAATTTATTTCCTTTATTTCTTCTTCAGTTAAAAATTCTTCTTTAGCTGTTTCTTCATAATTATCTTCTATTTGACTAAGATAATTTTCTAAGCTTGGTTCTATTTTTTCTTCATTAGTTTCTAAATTATTTTTTTCTTCATTACTTGTATCTGGTTTAATCTCTTCATCAACTAAATTTTTATTTTCTACCTTATCAATTTTTAAATCTATATCTGGAACTTTTATTTTATTTAATTCTTTCAAATAAATTTGATTATTTCTTTCAATTAAATCTTGATAAAATAAATATAATTCTTCTTTAGATAAAGAAATAGTACTAGCTAGACTAGTAATCATACTAGAAGATAAATAAATATTTGGTTGATTAAGTAATATATCATAAGCTTCTTGATTAGTTTTTAATCTTTTTTCTATTTGATATTTTTCTTCACTACTAAGTTTTGGTATTGAAGATAACTCTTGCCTTTTGGTTTCCAACATCTTACAAATCCAAACAATTAAACTACGTTGTTCTTCATCAAGTTCAAAGTCAAGTTGATTATTCATATTTCCTAAAAGTAAGCATTGGATAAATTCAAGGGTAACAAAAACATCTGTTGTATCATCCAAATAAGGTTTCAATAATTCCAAGTTTAAATTAACCAGTTCAGTCTCATAATTTTTAAAAATATCTAACATTCTATCAATATTTTCAATTTCTTTTTTATTATCAACCTCTTGTAATCTGGTTTTATCATTTAAAATACTTTTTTCAATAACTTGTAAATGTTCTTGTTTCATAAACCCTCCTATTGTTGTGTTACAATATCTAATATTTGAATATAATAAATAACATCACTATCATTTTCTCTAAAAAAATGCTCTAAAACGTCTAATGTTTCATCCATAATATCAGCTAGATAAGTCAAACTAATTTTTTTATTTCTCATTAATTCTAATATATCCTGTTTAATATTACGATACCACTGTTCCATTAATCACACCTTTTTCTTTCATATATTCATCAAATTGTTGTTTTAATAAATTTTGTCTTTCTAACTCTTTATTATCAATGTTACTCAAATCTTCTATTTTCTTTTTATTACTATAGTTTTCCATTCGATTTAATAATGTTTTTAATTCTCTTTTATTAGCTATATAACAACTTAAAATCAATACTTTATTATCATCTAAAATTAAATAAGCTACTGATACCTTATCACAAGTTTTTTCACAAACATTTTTTAATTTTTGATTGAAAACATCTAATTTAGCATCTTCTAATATATTACCTTTTTTTATTTCTTCCAAAGCTTTAAGCAAATTATCAAAATATTTAGGTTGTAAGTTCTTTTTCATATCTTGAACTAAATAATTTCTTAAAGAAGTTGTTGATAAATAAAATATTTCTCTATCTTTGATGTCAGATGTTTTAGTTAATATCATGTTTTGATTTTCAAAAAAATGATTATACAAAACTTTTAAAAAGTTTATTATTTCTTTTTTTTGGTTTTCAAAATCTGTTGGTGGTTCGTTTAATAAATACTCTAATTCATTTACTTTATTATACATTAAAGCTAAAAATACAGTATCTTTAAAATAATTAGTTGCTTTAGTTTGGTTCAAAAAATCACTATTTTGTTTATAAACAGAAGATAAAGAATTTATGTATTCTTTTACTTTACTATCTAAATTATTAATTCTCATCTGATTTTTAAACAAAACTTTTTGAATTTTAGATAATAAAATTTGGTCCTCTAATGATAATTGAGGTTTTGAATTTGTTACTTCTTTATCAAAAAACATATCTTGATTTTGTTCTTCTTTAATACTTCTTTGTTCATTAAAATAAATGGAAGCATTTTTAAGAGCAATTTCTAATAAAATATCATTTTTAGTATCAAGGTCAAATTCACATAAGTCTAAAATATCCAACAAATTTTTTATATCTAATATTGGATTTTTTAAATCTTGATTATCAAAATTCAAAAGAAAATTATCTATTTTTTCTAAGTTTTTCTTAGTTTCTGATTGTTTAATTAGACTTTCTTCATTACCAGTTATTTTTTTAAAATAATCATTTATATCGTTTAATATATTTAATTGTTGTCTTCTTACTAATTCTATTTGAGAAAATTGATATCCTTCAAATTGAGCCATATTATCTTTAATAAATTTTGCCATACTTAACTGTTTTGTTTTTTTTGTTCCTGTATCTTTATCATATATTTCACTTATTAAAGTTTGAATAATTTCATCATTATAGTCACATAGCAAAAATGGATTTTTTTGACATTCTTCTAATAAATTTTTTATATCTTTTTCAAAATCAGTTAAATGGTTATATTTTTTTAATAGTTGTTGTTTTTTAGTTTCTAGTTCATTTTTTAAAGTCAATATTTCCATTTTCCCACCTCTATTTGATTAATTATAGTATATCATATTAATTTATTTATTCCAAACTTTTACTTTGGTTTTAAAGTAATAATTGTTTATTTTTTCTTCCATATTTTTTTTAGTTTCCAAATAATCTTTTATTTTCATATTTACTTCATCACTTAATTCATATAGTATATCTTTAAAATCCATATCATTAGGTAAATAACAAGCTAAATAGTAGCTTTTTAATTGAAGATATATTTTTTTCTCTTCATCAGTTAAACTATTTAATATTTCTTTACTTTCAATATCTGTATCATTTATTAATTTTAAAGTTTCATTTTCTATTTCATAATCTATTATTTTTTTTATTTCTTTTTTGATTTTTTTTCGGTATGTATTACCATCAAAATCATCATCTAAAATTGATGGTATACTTAATGTAAGATGATTAACTAGTTCTTTTTTTAGTTTTAAAGCTAGTCTTAAATCATATTGGTTATTTATATTTTTGTATAAAACACTTATTAATATTTGAGTTATTCTCATAACTATTACTTTATTTTTAAAAGATATATTTGTTTTATCAATAGTATCTATATATGACAATGTTATAAAATATTCTTCTAAATTAGGTTTAGTATTTTTAATTAAATTTATATTTTCTGGTATTTTAATTATTGTATCTTGACAAGCTAAAATTGATAAAAAATTAGTCATTAAAGTTTTATAACTAGTATTTCCATAAACATTATCTACACTTAACAAACAAAATTCTAAAGCATTTATAAAAATATTTCTAGTTTCATTAGCTATATTTTTACTATATTTTAAAGCATTATTAAAAGTTTTATTATAAAGTTCTATAAAAACACCTAGTATCATTAATTTATCTTCAATCTTATTATTTTGATAAATTAATTCTTCTGCTTTATCAATATATATATCCACATTATCACCTTTATTCAATAAAAATTATCTTAACATAGTAATTATCCAAAGTCAAATGTTATAAAGTAAAATAATACTTATTATTCTAATAAAAGCACAAAAAAAGGTTTTACCTAACCAATTTTTTCATTAATCCAATTTTGTAATGAATCTTTAGGTAAAAAACCTGTTTGTTTAGCTATTTCAACCCCATCTTTAAAAAGTATTAAAGTTGGAACAGACATAATACCATACTCTTTAGCTATATTAGGATTTTCATCAACATCCATCTTAACTATTTTAATACTATTTCTATCATTAGCTAATTCCTCTAAAATCGGACTTAACATTTTACAAGGTCCACACCAAGTCGCAAAGAAATCAACTAAAACAACACCCTCTTTAATATCATTTGTAAAAGAACTTTCACTTCCATGTATCATTTTTCATCACCATAAGCTTTAATTAAGGAATCAAGTCCCTTAAATTTTAACTTTCCTTTCTCTTTTAATATTTGTACAGAGTCAACTTTTATCACATTATATTTAAGCATCAAATCTAAAGCATGATAATTAAACTCGTCTGCATCTATTTCTTTATCTTGATAATCATCTTTCAATTTTTTTATCTCTTCACTTACCTTTTTAAAACCATCTATCTGTTTAGATAAAACTGGAACATTAGTAGATATTTCCTTTTGCCACTTAGAATTTTCTAACAAATTATGTTTAAATACTGGTAAACTTAAAATATATATAATAACAAATACCCAAAAAAATCCTTCAATAAAACCTACTAACATCCCTAATATTTTAGAAGGAATTCCTAATATAATAGTCATCTTCAAAAATTTTTCAAATATACTTGTTCCAAACACTAACAACCTAAATATAACAAAAGCAATACTAACAACTAACAAAAAAGCAAATATTTCATAAATCAAAATATTTAAAGTACTCAATCCTTTAAAATATCCTGATAAAGGAAAAAATGGAAAATTTTTATAAAAAAACTCAGAAATAGGATTTTTCAAAAAAAACGAAACCCAAAGAACAATTGTAAAACCAAGACAAGATACTAACTCTTTAGTAAATCCTCTTTTAAAACCAATTAATCCATACAACAAAATAATACCTAACCAGATAAAATCGATATAATTCATAAAACACCTTCCTACTTAATTATATTATATTTAATTAATAAAAGTCAAAACAAATTGGCTAATTACTTAAAATATGATAAAATAAATTGGGAGGTAATTATGGCGACAATATCATTTAAAGTAAGTGAAAATACCAAACAAGAATTAATTGAATATTTTAAAAACAAAAAAAGAGAAAAAACTCCACCGTACGCTATCTTCCAAGCTGATGAAGAAGATACTGTTGTTACATTATATGAATCTGGTAAAGTAGTATTTCAAGGAATAAGTGCCGATATTGATGGTAATTTATGGAAACAAAGAGAAAGACATTTAAATCCAGATGTTGTTATAAATGAAAAAAAAGAAAAAAAGAAAAAAAATGATGATTTTGTTGATAATAAAATACTAAAAGCTACAGCTATTGGATCAGATGAAGTTGGAAAAGGTGATTTTTTTGGTCCTTTAGTAGTAACTGCTTGTTATGTAAATAAAAAAGATATTCCCTACTTAGAAGAATTAAAAGTAAAAGATTCAAAAAAATTAACTGATAGTGAAATACTAAAAATAGTCCCTAATATTATCAAAAAAGTTGATTACGAATGTAAAGTATTAAATAATGAAACTTTTAATAAAAACTACAGTAGTGATATGAATATGAATAAAATAAATGCTATATTACATAATAAAGTTTTACTAAAACTAGCTAAAAGAAACACTGATTACGAATATATAATTGTCGATGAATTTGCGAAAAAAGGTATTTATTATCATTACTTAAAAGATATACCTAATGTTCAAAGGAACATAACATTTTTAACTAAAGGAGAAACTAAATCTATGGCTGTTGCCTGTGCTTCTTTAATAAGTAGATATCAATTCTTAAAAGAAATGGACAAATTAAGTAAAAAAGTAAACATGCCTTTACCTAAAGGAGCTAGTCTAAAAGTTGATGAAGTTGGAGCTAAATTAGCTTCAACTTACGGAATAGAAATTTTAAACCAAATAGCTAAAAAAAATTTTAAAAATATGGAAAAAATAAAAGAAATTTTAAAAAAATAAAATTCTAGAACTATCCTAGAATTTTTTTAAGCATATTTTTTATATTCCATATCTAAATCTTCTATATTTTCTATAATATGCAGCTGTTTATTAAATCTCTGACTTACAATCCAATACTTTTTTAAATCAACAATAGGTTTTCTTGTCCTTAATGTATTACTTGATGGAATATAAATATATTGAACAGTATTTTCAACTGCTTTAGCACCAAATCTAAAACCAATACAATATTCTCCCGTTTGTTTATCTTTTAAGGGATAAGTTTGAATTCTATTTTCGACAGGACTATAATGAAAATCATAATCTTCCATATCTTTACAATTATTTTCTGAAAGCTCAGAAAAAATTTTTTTAAGCATTTGTTTTACAATTACTATTTGTTCACTATAACTTTGAATACTAAAACTATTATAAGGAACAGTTTGATAGTTTTTAAAATTGCAATCAAATACTAAAGGAAACATCAAATTAAATTTATTAACAATATATTCTAAAGGAACATATTCATTTTTAGAAATAGTAAGTTTCTTTTTGATTAAACAAAAAGCTAAAGTATTTAATATCGGTTTTAATTTATCAATACTGATACTTTTTAAAGCCTTATCTAACTCTTCTTCTTTTTCTATTATTTGTTTTTGAAGTAAATATGTAAAATCATCATCTTTATATTCATAATTTTGGATATTTTTTTCTAATTGTTCATATTCTGTTTTTAATTTGATAAAATTATCAAATTTATCACTTAAAGTAACAATACTTTGAATTATTGTAATATAATCACTTTTTTCCTTTTTATTTTTTTTCCTAATTTCATTTCTATATTTCTTTTCTATTTCTTGATAACTCAAATTAAAATCAACATTTACCTCATCTTTTAAAAAGTTAACTAAATATTCTTTAATAGCATTATCACTATCTATTTTTAACTCTTTTTTTAAATATTCTTGAACGTAATCTTCTAGTTCTTTTTTAAAATTTAAAACTTCTTCTAAAGTTATATCAAAAGTCTTTTTAAATAAATCATCTTCTATTTTAAAACATTTACGAAAAATTGAAAAAACTTTTGAATTTTCTTCCATTTGAACATAAAATAGTTCTTTCATTGCTTTATCATTTAATAAATCTTCACTTTCATATAATTTGCCATAACCGATACTTTCATCTAATTTTTTTAAAAAATCTTCATCTGTTAAAACTGTATGGTCTATTTCGTATCCTGTAACAAAACTTCCATCATCTAGTTCTTTAACTACTTTATTAAGTTTAAAATTAATATCTTCTGAAATAACATAACTTTGATTACCCAAAGCATCAAAAAAATTTATATTACTCGCAAAATGACAAGTTGGAAAATTGTTTTTAATATAAGGTAAATCGGCCGCTAAAGTTAAAAAATATTGTTTTTCATTATCTTTAACAACTAAAAACCAATGTAATATATCATCCACTTGACCTGTTGTATGAATTAAAACTGACTCAATATTTAATTTATCAAAAATGTTTTTCAAAATCAAAGCCGCTGATTTACAAATAATTTGATATTTTACTGTTGTATTATTTCTTTTAGATACATTTATTTTATTATCAAAATATATTTCATCAATTGTTTCTTTGGATAAAGAAAGTTTATCTAATTTATCATTTAAAAAAAAGTCGGTATTTTTTTCTAAATATTTTCCTAATTCTAAGTATACAAATCTTATTTTCTGAAGAGTATTAAAATAACTTGGTACTTTACTTATAATATTTTCTGTTATTTTATCTATTATCTCATTATTCATTTTACCATTCCTTTTTTTCTTTGACATTAAATTTTTCATTCAAATTATTATTGATTATATTTTCATGAATTTTATTGTTTATTACATTAATATCATAATCAATCATTTTAGCTAATCCTGGATAAATATGTAAATTTTTATTATTTTTATTTTGACCTTTAAGTAATTTCTTATATAAATTATATATTTCAATATCACTTAATAAAATTAGTTCTAAACCTTTTTTATCTAAATACTCTAGTAAAACATCAATAGATTTTACTCTTTTCATTTGATAATTACTATCGATAAAATAATAGCGATGAGATTCAATATCATCTTCCATATTTATATCAACTAACCATAATGGAATACTACCAGATAATTGATATACACTAATATCCTTCATAACTTCACCCAATTTCTAAAGCTATTTTATCATAGTTTAAACTAATTAATCAATAAAAATAATGGCTTAACACCATTACTTTTTAGCTTTATTTAAAATATCTTTTATTTCATTTTTTAGTTCACTACTATCATGTTCCCATTCACTAAACGAGTTTTTTAAAAATTCAACCTTTTCTTTAATTGTTGTTTTATCTTTAAGTTCTTTTATTTCTTTATCATAATCATCGTTTTTAACAGAATCTTTAAAATCACTGGCTTCTTTATTTATATTTATAGGATATTCTTCTCTTTCTTTTTTTGAAGTTTTAATATCAATTGTTGTTTTAATTATTTCACTTTCTTCTAATGTATCTAAATCAATAGAAATATTTCTAGAGTATTCAATATATTTATTATCCTTTATATAAGCATAATCTACTACTTTTCCATTATTTTGATATGATTCACTAAAAGAATCAACAACATAGATACTTTTTTTATTATATTCTCCTAATGATAATTCATATATATAACTTAAAGTCTGATTATATATTTCTATTAAATCATTATTGTTTATTTTATATATTCTAAAATTATATAGCCAATTATCTTTAGAGTCACTAGACCTAGTAAGTAATTCTGGCACTTCATCATTATCAATATCTAAAATAGTATAATCATAACAATTCGAATTAATAATTTTTTCAGTAAATATTTCAGTAAATCTAGCCCAATCACTATTTTTTATTTTTTGTTTTTCTTTAATTTCTTTTTCTACTTTATAAACTTCTTTTTTTACATTAGTAATTATTGAAGTTTGTTTTTGATATTTTTTAATACCTTTTTTAATAGTTTTCTTGATTGTTAAATCACTATTTTGGATATTAAAACTTACTTCCTTATTAGTTATTTTAGGTTTTACAAATGTTTCATCTTTTTTAGATAGATTTATTTCTTTACCATTTTTAGTACCATGATAATTATCTTCCTTAGAAATAGTGTAATTAGCATTAAATTTATTATTTATTTTATCTTGAACTTTAGTATAAAAATCATTTTTTTCATTTTCGGTATGAATATAATAATCATATTTTTTGTCTTCTAAATTATATAAAAACTCTATATTAGCATTATTTTCTATACTAACACTATTTACTTTATCATTTCTAATATAATAAATAGTTGTATAAATTGTATCATTTTTTTGATAAGTATATACCATAACTGGATTATCAATATCGTTAATATCTAAAAAACTTAGTTTTCCATTTTGGATATTTTCTTTTACATTTATTTGTTTTTGGTTTAATTTACTTTCTTTTAAATATAAGTAATATTTTTCTCCCCAACTTTCTTTGATTGGTTTACTATCACTGATAAATTTTAATAAGAAAATAGAAAGTAAAACAACCAAAATAGCTACAATAATTGTAATAATTTTTTTATTATCTTGAATTTGTTTTTTTATATCAATCTTTTTTTCTTCTTTTTTATCTTCTTTAGTTTTACATTTATAACATAAAGTATCATCACTATCTAGTTTATCACCACAATTTAAACAAGTCTTATTTATTTTTTTAGAATCTTTTTTATTTTCAATTTTATTTCCACATTTAGGACAGAATGGTGTTTTTTTCTCTAACTTATTACCACATTTGACACAATACATTTTTTAACACTTCTTTCCACAATTATCACAAAATTTAGCCCTAGCATCTAATTTACTACCACAATAAGCACAGAATTTTATATTAGAATTTCCTTTTTCTAAATTATTAAATCCACTTTTGATTTTATCTAAATCGAATGTTTTAATAGGATTAGTTATTTTAGTATTTCCTTTTATAAAAGCATAAACAATACAAATAATACTACCTATTAATATAGCATAAAAACCAATTCCATATTTTACACTACCAATACCAAAATCAACTCCAGAAAATTGTTGTTTACAAGCAATAAGAAATATTAAAATAAGAGCATTAGGTATTAAGGTTGATTTTTTCTTATTTTTACAAATTAAAAACAACATAATAGCTTCTAAAATAATAGCAACAATACCAACTATATAAACATCTTGTTCTTTAGATAATAAACTAATTGAACTACCAACACTATACCCTAATAAACTAGCATCAGCTTTAATAAATGGTAAAAAATTACCAATTAACATTATTGCACAACCAACAATTCCCAATGTTTTAATATTTTCTTTAACATAATTCATTTTTCCACCTCTATTTATTTTTTTATACTAGTAATAAAATAATTTACTAGTAATACTTTTTATTGATTATAAAATAATCAATAATTTTTTCACTAATTTATATTCTGGATAAACTTTTTAAGCCAAACTATCCAAATACAATAAATTTTACCTTTTCATATTAACTCCTTCCTTAAAACCATAGAACATATTATTCTAACATTTTATTTTTTTAAAATATTATTTTTTCTTTGATAAAAACATACATTTTTATTAAAACATAGTATATTTTTTATTTAAAAAAGGTATTTTAATTTTAATAATTATATGTTATACTAAATTTGTCAAAAAAAAATATCATAGAATAATATGTTCTAAGATAAAAAGGAATATGAAATCAACATATTCCTTTTATTAATATTATCTTAAATTTTTAAATAATTTTAACTATTTATATTATTTACCTTAACTTGTTTTAAAATATTTTCTACATTTTCTATTTCTTGATATTTAATTTCATTATCTTTAGAAGATACCATCACCACAAAAGTATCACTTTTAGGAGCACTACGGTATAAAGCTAAGATGTTTTTACCTTCTTTTTTCAATTCCATAGTTAAATATCCTTTATTAGAAATTTGACTTTTCTTTACATTAGTAACTTCAAATCCTTGTTCTTCATATCCCTTAACTAAATTATCTTTTTCATTCAAACAAAGAATAAAAGTATTATTTATAAGTTCAATAGTATAAGCTATCTCTTCATTATTACTTGTAATAGTTAGATTATCTAAACTATTATAAGCATGATAATTATCTGGTAAGATGAATGAATAACCTGAAAAACTAATGGTATCGTCAACAACTTCTTTTTCAGTACTTTGATTATAAGCATTTTTAAAATTAATAATCGATAAAATAAACAAAATAACTAAACCAAATATCCCTAAATAAATTAAAAATTTATTATTTTTAGGTTTGGTTTTAGTCTCTAAAGAAGGAACTGTTAAAATAGGATAATTATCTACTCTAATTTGCTTTGGATGTTTATTTACTTCTGGTGGTAACTTAGCTTCTAATTCCTCTATTAATTCCATTTCTTCTAAATCTTTTAAATTAGCTTTACAACTTGGACATACCATAACTTCATCATCAACCAAAAAACCACATTTTTTACAAGGGCATTATATCACCTTCTATCCAAAATATTGTATCACAAATGGACTTAAAATCAAAAGTAAAATAAGAGGAACGATAAAAAGAACAGAAATAATACTTATCTTATTAGGTATTTTATTAATTTGTTCCCTTATTTCTAAAATTTGTTTATCTCTTAAAAAGTTAACTTGATTATACATCGTATCTAAAATACCACTTCCAAAGACACTTGTTTGAGTTATATTAAGTAAAATATTATTAATAGTTTCTGATGGTATTCGCTTTTTTAAATCTTCTATAGCTTCTAATAAAGATTTACCATACCTTACTTCTAAAAGAGATTTTTTAAATTCATTAGATAATTCTGAACTAACATTCATAACCGCTATTTGTAAAGCACTTTCTAGATTTCTTCCTGATTCTAAAGTAAGAGTTAAAATTTCAAAAAATTGCAAAGCTTCATAATCTAGTTTTTTAGCTCTTTGTTTAATTGGTCTTTCAATAGTAAAATAATAAAATAAATAATAATATAATATCGCAACTATAGGAGCATATATATACCCTCTTTTAGAAAAATAAAGAAGGAGGAAAAAGATAATAAAAGTACTTATAAATTGAATATGTAAATAAGCAATTGGGTCTTTTTTAAGAGCTAAATATTCACTATCCATTCTTCTTTGTAAATCTTCTAAATATTTATTTTTAGAATACTTATTTCTTTTTACTTTACTATTACCTAATAATAACAATTTTCCCCTTATCTTCTCAACTAAACTAGTTGGATAAATGTGACTATTTTTTGTATCTTTCATAATATCACATCCTCGTATAATATATTTTGTAAGTTATTTTAACTTACAATTTAATATTCTTTCTAGTTAGTTTT
>CANRBE010000013.1 GCA_947628785.1 uncultured Bacilli bacterium | reverse complement strand
TGGAAAAAGATGAAGTATTATTAAATGATTGGGATGCTAATGTATTAAATGAAAAGATAATAAAAGCCGAAAAAGAATATGCTAAAGAACAAGCTAAAGAGAAAACAGAAAAGCTTTTAATCGAAAACATGTTTAAAAATGGCGCAACCCTAGATTTTGTATCCAAAGTAACCAGTGTTCCAATAAAACAACTAAAAAAAATCAAAACAAGTTTATTTTTATAAAAACTTATAAACCCGTTTTTTAATATAGAAACGAGTTTTTTTGTATGAAATATTTTGAAATAAAAAAATAAATTATCAAAAAAATATTGCTCAAATGTTAAAGTAAATGCAACTTTTAAAACTTAAATGCAGCCTTAAGACTGAAAAGAAGTTAGTAACAAATAAAGGTAAACTTTATTTGGCTTAAAATTGTGTTATTTAAGACGTATGTCAAGGGTAAAATGAACAAAAGCCCTTGACATACAGCAATTTTATGAATAAAATATTGGTTGTAAGTAATTTTTAATGCACGACGAAAAGAGATTGCATTTTTAAAATTTTTTTTAATTCAAAACGCAACCTTTTTTTTGTAAAGTGTTAAGATAGTGCTTATATTTATTTTTTTATTTTAAAATATTAGAAGTTAAATTGATATCGTTTGGATCAATTTCCCTAATATTTAATTTATCTAGGGTATTATTACCATAGATAGTATTGAATAATGTAATGGGTGATACATTATTCAATTTTTTTCTTTTGTAAGAATTTATATGTGACATAATTAGGTTAATATCGTCTTGAGTAAGTTCATCGAATGATGTACCTTTAGGTAAAATTCTTCTAATCAATTCATGATTAACTTCACAAGATCCTTTTTCATTAGGACAAGAAGGATGACAATAAAATATTTGAGTTCTTTTTTCACCAGAAATAGGATCGAATTCTATTTCTTTTGGATTAGAAAATTCAGAACCATTGTCAGTTAAAATAATAACAAATAATTCTTTAAATTTATCAATACCTAATATTTCTTGTAATAAGTTAAAAATATCAATTACAGATTGAGCATCATTATGATTTCTTAAAAAAGCAAGCATAAAAGAACAATTAACAAAATGAAGAGTAAGTAAAACTTTACCTCCTTTTTTGCCTTCAACAGTATCCATTTCAACAATGTTAGCATTTGGATTATTTTTAATAAATTCTTGAAAATCATTATATTTTCTTCCTTTTTTAATAATATTATCTTTAGAAATTGTTTTCACAGTTTCCTTTTTATTTCTAGGTTTATAACTAAAAGACCTAGATAACATTTCATCATTTATACTTGAAAAATATCCTTTATGAACATATTTATAAAAGGTTTGGATTGATTTTGGAAATTCATTTTCTATATTTTTAAAAATATGTAAAATGGGTTGATTTTTGTCCTTAATTTTATCTTTAAAATAATCATTCCAATATTCAACTTCATCTATAGACATATCTATTCCAATTCTAGAATATCGCAGTTTATTATCATAATCTTTTTGTGCTTCTCTATAATTATAGTAGTACTTTTTTAGAACAGTTATAACAAATAAAAGGATATTTATTCGTCTTATCACAAATAAGCAATGAATTATTAGAAATTCTTCTGTTTTTGATTTCTCTTGATATAGTAGAAGGTTGAACTTCAATTGCCCTAGCAATATCTTTCAATTTATAATTTTGTCTTAATAATTCTTCGATTAATATTCTATCTTCAATATTTAATCTTACTTTTTTCATTGTTAACTTCCTTTCTAAATCACCTTCAAGAAAACAATTGACAAAAATATATTAAACACTATTAAAAGACTAAATGCAATATTAAAAATTTTATTATTTATAAATTGCATTTAAGTGTTTAAGTAAAAAAAAACGAAAACATGTTTGACAAATATTATAAAAAGTGATATTATATACATCGATAAAAAGGGGGAATTATTATGGAAAAAGCATTAGACCTTAATTTGTATGAAATATTAAATATTTCACCAAAAGCAAATAGTGTTGAGATAAAAAAAGCTTATCGTCGGGAAGCCAAAAAATATCATCCTGATAACGAACATTATAATAAAGAAAAATGGAGTAATCTACAACTTGCTTATGAAATTTTATCAGATGAAGAAAAAAGAAAAACTTACAATAAAAATTATTATTCTAAATATAGTGAGTCTTATTTTTTCAATAATATGAATGTTGAAGATGCTATTTTTCTTTATGATAAACATCAAGAAAGAGAAGAAGAAATATGGAAACAATATAATCAAATATATTATGAAATATTATTATCTTTAGAAAATAATGAAGAAATAAAAATAATTAAAGAACATATAACTAAATTAGAAAACAAAAAATGTAACAATATTTTAGATATTATTAGAGTAAAAAAAGAAATAACCTATTTAAAAAATAGAATAGAAGAAATAAAACAAGATTATTTGATTAAAATAAATATTATTAAACAAGAAAGAATTAAGTTATTAAAAAATGAAACAATATTCTTACAAGAACTTATGAAAGTTATTGTAAGAAATGCTAACGAAAAACAAGCAAGAAAAATGTAAAGAGGAGTAGAACATGAACAGTAATTATTTTGATAACATTAACAAAAAAATAATAGAAAACTTGGAAGAAGATGATGAATATCAATTACTAACTAGTTTTTTAAATAGCTTAAGTATAGATAAAATATATAATCCAATTGATGTGATTAAAATTGAGTATCGAAAAATAATTGTAAAAAAAAGAATAAGAGAAATAAAAAAACATTATTTTGAAGAAGTAAAAACAGAAATATTAAAACAACCAGTGACAGTTAATAAAAAATATCAAAAAACTAAAAAGATTCCTGTTTTACAACAAAGATAAAAACTGATATAATAAATTAGAGGTGGCTTATGAGTATAAAAATAGATAGAATTGCTAGTATGATGGAAAAAGAAATAAGTGATATTTTAAGACTGGAAATCAAAGATGAACAAATAAAATTTGTAACTGTTACAGCTTGTCATGTCACTAATGATTTAAGTTTTGCTAAAGTATATGTAACAGTACTAGATGATAACAAAATAGAAAGTACGATTAAAGCTTTAAATAATGCTAAAGGATTTATTAGAAAAGAACTAGCTAATCGAATAGATATAAGACATATGCCAGAACTAGAATTTATCTATGATGACTCAATAACTTATGGGAAAAAAATAGAAGATAAAATAAAAGAAATACATGATAAAGAAAATAACTTATAAGAAAAAACAGTAATTTTATTTTGAGTAATTAGAAAATAAGTGGTTGCTGAAAACTTATCAATAAAATAAAATGAATTACACTTCTTTAGTTATATCGTAGCTCGCGTTAAGAGTAAAGTGCATAGATACTATGAAATAAGGTGGTACCGCGGGAAAACTCGTCCTTAATTTGTAGTATCTTTTTAATTGGAGGGATAATATGGATTATTTAATTAACACAAATTTAAAAGTTGATGCCACCTTAAGAGATATTGAAAAAATATGTGATGAAGCTTTAAAATATCACTTAGATAAAGTATGCATCCAACCTTACTATTTACCTTTAGCTTATAATTTACTTAAAAATAGTACCGTTTTAATCGAGGTGGCTATTAGTTACCCAAATGGTCTTAGTTCTTTAAATACCAAAGCATATGAAGCTATTGAAGCAATAAACAAAAAAGCTAATAGTATTTTGTTAACTTTGAACCATTCAGCTATTAAAAACCAAGATTTTGACTATATAAAAGAAGAAATAGAAGAAATAAGAGATTCGATTGATGGTAAAGATTTGACGGTTTTAATAAATACTAGTAATTTAACTGATGAAGAAATAATTGAAATCGTAGATATTTGTAATAATACGTTTATAAATGAAATAGCTCTTGAAGGAGATAATATTGAAAAAGCTATTGATATTATAAATAACCATAAAATAGATTTACTTGAAATAAGAGTAAATCAAGATGTTGATAAACAAAAATTAGAACATTTAATTTCTTTGAAAGTTAAACATATTGGTATAACTGGTATGGATAAAGGAGGATTAAAATGAAATTATATGACGATTTAAAATGGCGAGGACTTATTAAAGATATTTCTAGTCCTGATTTAGAAGAAAAATTAAATGAAGGGGGATTAACTTTTTATATCGGAACTGATCCTACCGCTGATTCGATGCATATTGGACATTTTTCTTCATTTTTAATAGCGACAAGATTAGCTAAGGCTGGTCATCATCCAATTTTATTAATAGGAGGGGCAACTGGACTTATTGGAGACCCTAAACCTAGTAGTGAAAGAAAAATGATAACTAAAGAAGAAGTAGAAAAAAATGTAAAAGCTTTAACAAAACAAGCTAAAGATATTTTTGGTTTTGAAGTTGTTAATAACTATGATTGGACTAAAGAAATAAACATTATTGACTTTTTAAGAGATTATGGTAAATATATCAATGTCAATTACATGTTAGATAAAGATATTATTAATAGAAGACTAGATTCTGGAATTACTTTCTGTGAATTTGCTTATACTTTATTACAAGGGATGGATTTTGTTTATTTAAATGAAAATAAAAATGTTACATTACAAGTAGCTGGTTCTGATCAATGGGGAAATATTACTACTGGAATTGAACTTGCTAGAAAGAAAAATAACAAAGAACTATATGGTATGACTATGCCTTTAATACTAGATGCTAATGGAGTTAAATTTGGAAAAACTGAAGGTAATGCCTTATGGTTAGATAAAAACAAGACTTCTAGTTATGAACTTTATCAATATTTAATCAATACTAGTGATTTATGTGTGATAGATTACTTAAAAAAATTAACCTTTTTAAGTAAAAAAGAAATTGAAGATATTTCTAAAAAACATCAAGAAAAACCAGAACTTAGAATAGCTCAAACTACTTTAGCAAGAGAAATTATTTCATTTTTACATGGAGAAAAAGATTATTTAAATGCTGAAAAAATAAGTAAATCATTATTTAGTGGAAAAATAAATGAACTTGATAAAACTAGTTTGTTAGAAGCTTTAAAAGGAGTACCATCATTTACTATATTAAAAGATGAAAACTTAACTGATTTTTTAGTTACAAATAAAATAACCTCATCTAAAAGAGAGGCAAGAGAACTAATAACAGCTAATGCTATTTTAATAAATGGAGAAGTAGTTAATGATGTTAATTACTTTATCGATAAAAGTAAAACCTTATACAAAGAATTTATAATTGTAAGAAAAGGTAAGAAAAAATATTATTTGGGAAGTTATAAATAGTTTTTTATTGTATTATAAGAAAAAAGTAGTATAATATGTTTCCAAGAAATTAGTAAATTACTAATTTTTTTCTTAATATAGCAAATACTATAAAAAATAAAAAAAATGATATAATATAAAAAGGTGGAAGAAATGAAAAAATGGGAGAAAAAAGATTATAAATATGTAAGTTTATTAATCATTTTATTTTTAGCTTTGGTATTTTTTTTAACCAAGGACGGATATTTATATGGTTCAAAAACAGATTGGTTGACTCAACATGTAACAATACCTGAGTATTTGAGAAATTTATTTTATCAAACAAAACAATTATTTCCTAATTTAGCTCCTCATTTAGGGGGAGGAGTTAATATATATTATTTATCTTATTATGGATTATTTAGTCCAATTATTATGTTTTCTTATTTATTACCATCAGTTGATATGCTTACTTATATTCAAATTTCTAGTATTATTATTATAATATTAAGTATTATTTTATTTTACCATTTTATAAGAAAAAAATACGATAGTAAGGTATCTTTTATATCAACCTTAGTCTTTATAACAGCTTGTCCAATTATTTTTCATAGTCATCGTCATTTGATGTTTATAAATTACATGCCATTTTTACTTCTTTCTTTACATGGTGTGGAAAGGTATTTTGACAATAAAAAAAGTGGTTTATTAATAATTAGTACTTTTTTAATGATTATGTGTAGTTATTTTTATAGTGTTGGTGGTTTACTTTGTATAAGTATATATGCTATTTACTATGATATGACTAAAAAAAGATTATCACTTTTAGAATTTATTAAAGATGGTATTAAATTTTGTCTACCAATTTTAACTAGTATTTTGATGTCTATGATTTTATTACTTCCCACTTTATTTGTTATTTTAAATGGTAGAAATGATACTAATGTAACAATTGATTTAGCTAGTTTAATTTTACCTAATTTTCAAGCTAAGTATCTTTTATATAAAACTTATGGAATGGGTTTAACTAGTATATTTATTGTAACTATAGCTGATAATTTACTTAGAAAAGATAACAAAAAAACTTTTTTAGCTTGTACTTTTTTACTTTTGATAATTTTTCCTATTTTTGTTTATATTTTAAATGGAGGTATGTATTTAGATGCTAAAGTTTTAATTCCTTTAATACCTTTAGCTTGTTTGATGATTGCTGATACAATAGATAGGTTTTATCAAAATAAAACTAGTTTTAACCTAATAATAGTAAGTATGGCTTTTGGTTTTATTATTTTAATATTTAATCATGTAAAAACAATACCTTTTATAATAGATATAAGTTTATTACTTATGACTCTTTTATTCAAAAATAAAAAGTGGTTATTTAATACTGTTTTAATTGGTACGGTTATAATAAACTGTTTAACAGCTAATTTAAAAGATAATTTAGTTGTTAAAGATGAACTTTATCTAAATCCAGAATTTCATGATAGTATAATAAAAAACAACCGTAATTATCGGATTAATGATACAACTGACCAATTATTTAGAATTAATAAAGTTTATCATTTTGATGATTATAAAACTTCTATTTATTCATCAACTGTCCCATTAGGTTATCAAAATTTTTATTTTCATACTTTTAATAATGCTAATCCTAATCGTAATTTGTCGATGATGGGTGAAAATAAAAATATCTTTTTTCAATATTACATGGCTGGTCGTTATTTAATTGATAGTGAAGCTAGTTTAATTGGTTATAATAAATTAAATGATACATTATATGAAAATACTGATGTTTATCCATTAGGTTATGTTAATCATCAAATGATGAGTAAAGAACAATTTGATAATTTATCATATCCTGATAATATTGAAGCATTACTTAAATATAGTATTGTTGATAAAGCTAAAACAGTCAGTTTTAAAAGTCATATGGAAAAGTTAAATATGAAATATACTTTACAAAATAAACACCGTTTGGAAATAAATAATGATGGTCTTAAAAAAATTATTAGAAGTAATGGAATGGGTTATATGAATGTCCATTTAGATAATAGTAAATATAAAATTATTATATTAAAATTTAGACTTTTAAAAGACCAAAGTTGTAAAAAAGGTGATATGGGTATTACTATAAATGGTATTAGAAATGTTTTAACTTGTCATTCTTGGAAATATCATAATCAGAATTTTGTTTTTAATTATGTTATTTCATCTAATCAACCAATTACTGATTTAAGAGTAGATTTTGTGGATGGCGTATATAAGATTGCTGATGAAGAAGTATATGGTTTTAATTATAAATATTTAAAAAATTTAAGTAATGATGTCGATAAATTAAATATCGATTATGATTTAAGTAAAGGGGATAATATAGTAGGAGATATTGATGTTACTTTTGATGGCTATTTTCAGATGTCAATTCCTTATGATGAAGGTTTTAAAGTACAAGTAGATGGATTAAATCAAAAAATAGAAAAAGTTGATACCGCTTTTATAGGTTTTCCTATTAGTAAGGGACATCATGAAATAAAAATAAAATATGAAGCTTTAATGAAAAAAGAAGCTATTATTTATAGTGTTAGTGGTGTATTTTTACTTTTTATACAATTAATAGTTCAAAAAGTAAGAAGCAAAAAAGTCTAGATTTCTAGACTTTTTATTAAGCACGGTTATAAAATTCAACAATTAGTGATTCATTGATATTAGCATTTAATTCACTACGTTCTGGATATCTTACAAAAGTACCAGCCATTTTATTTTCATCGAAAGTAACAAATTCAACTCTTTTATTCATAGCTTCTAAAGAAGCTTTAACAATACTTAAATCTTTATCACTTTCTTTAATTGCAACTACATCACCTGGTTTTAAACGGTAAGATGGAATATCAACTTTTTTACCATTTACAGTTATATGACCATGGTTTACTAATTGTCTAGCACCTTTTCTAGTAGTTGCAAAACCAATTCTATAAACGATATTATCTAAACGACTTTCTAATAGTTTTAAGAAGTTTTCACCATGTACACCTTTTAATTTTTCAGCATCGTCAAAAGTTTTACGGAATTGTTTTTCATTTAAACCATACATGAAACGTACTTTTTGTTTTTCTTGTAATTGTACACCATAATTAGATAGTTTTTTTCTTCTTCCTTGTCCATGTTGACCAGGAGCATATGGTTTTTTAGCTAGTTCCTTTTCATTTTCTAAGATGGAAAATGAAAGTCGTCTAGATTTACGGTAAGTAGAACCTGTGTATCTTGACATATTTTTCTCCTTTCTTTCTAAATCTGCATATATTTTTGTCAAATGCTAGGGTGTTTATTTAAATATTCTCACTTTGCAGCTAGAGTTACTAATAACCCCAAAAGGTAATAAACACATTAACATTTTCAAAAATTGCTGCTAGATATAGCAGTTATAATTATATTATGTTTTTCCTTGTAAGTCAATACTAAATATGGCTTCAGTAAATAAAATGTTTTGAAATTTGTATTTTTTGTCTAAAAAAGTCTAATTATGTGTTACAATAATAATAGGTGATAATATGACCGTACAAGTTTTGATGATAGTTGGACTAGCTTTTCTAGCATCTGTCGTTGCTATTGTTGGTATTTTAAATATTATTCAAAGTAAAAAGATAAAAAAATATAGGAAAAGATTAGATGAATTAGAAATAGAAAAAAATATTTTGGATAGTTCTCCAGTTATACCAGAACTTTCAAAAGTAGAAAACATTTCTAGAAACGAAAAACTAGAAGCTATGTATGACAATTGGTCAAAAAGGTTAAATGAAATTAGAACTGAACAAGTTCCTAAAATAACTGATATGTTATTGGAAGCTGACCATTCTTTGTCTAAAATGGATTATAAAAGTACGCTTTATAAAATGGCCAAACTAGAAATGGAAATATACAAAGTAAGAACTAATTCAGAATTTTTACTTAATGAAATTAAAGAAATAACAGGAAGTGAAGAAAGAAATAGGGGACAGATTACTTCACTTAAAGCTATTTATAGGGAGCTTTATGATAAGTTTAAAAATTCTAAAGCTGAATATCAAGATGTAGCTGATGTTATCGAATTACAGTTTCAAAGTATTGCTAAGAGATTTGAACAATTTGAAGTTACGATGGAAAATAATGAATATACTGAAATAGCTCCTATTGTTAAAAATATTGATAATGTTTTAAAACATATGCATAATGTCATTGAAGATATGCCTAATATTTTGTTGTTAGCTAATCAAGTTTTACCTAAATTAATAAGAGAAACAGAAGAAGAATATCAAGTTTTAACAGAAAAAAATTATCCATTAGATTATTTAAATGTCGAATATAATATTAACGAAGCTAAACAAAAAATAAATGATATTTTAGAAAGAAGTAGAAAGTTAAATTTAACTGATAGTCTTTTAGAACTTAAAGTTTTAGTTGATTATTTTGAAGGTTTGCTTACTGATTTTGACAAAGAAAAAGTTGGTAAAAGAAGATATGAAGAAAGTAATAAAATATTTAAACAAAAGTATGAAAAAATAAGTAATTTATTAAGGCATATTTATAAACAAATTGATGAAATTAGAAGACTTTATAATTTATCAGAACATGATGTTTGTGAACTTTATGATGTTGGGGATGAACTAGAACAATTATATAACGATTATAAAATTTTAATGGACCATACTAGTAATAATACCTTTGCTTATTCTAAACTTACTAAAGAGGTCGACCAATTAACTATTAGGTTATCTAAGTTAGATGAACGAGTTGATGTAATATTAGATTCAATAGGTAGTATGAAGGAAGATGAAGGAAGAGCTAGACAACAATTAAAAGAAGTAAAAGCGATTTTAAAAGAGTCGAGAACGAAGATAAGAGAATATAATTTTCCTGTTATTCCTCAAAGTTATTATATACAGATAAAAGATGCTAGAGTAGCTATTAAAGAAATAATTAAAGAATTAAACAAAAAACCAATTACGATAGATGTTTTAAATACTAGAGTAGATACAGCTAGAGATTTGGTTTTAAAAGTATATAATACAACTAGAGAAATGCTTAAAAATGCTATGTTTGCAGAAATTGCGATTGTCTATGGAAATAGGTATAGAGCAACTGTTGATGAAGTGGATAAATATTTAAGTTATGCAGAAAAGTTATTTCTTGAAGGAGAGTATCAAAAGTCTTTGGAAGTTTCTATTAATTCCCTAAATAGAATTGAAAATGGTATTTATGATAAATTATTAAGTTTGTATGGGGAAAATTAACTTGATTTTTTAAAAGGATTTGATATAATAGTATTTAGAATAGGAAGAGGTGCTTTAGATGAATCAGAGTAATCAAAATGAAGGGGTAAATAATAATACAAATAATACAGTTAATGTCGATGAAAGTTATACTGTAGATTATAAGCCTAATGTAGCAAATGAAACCAGTCAAACTGTAGCACCTGTGACTCCTACGGTACAGCCAGTAATTAAAAATGAACCCATCCAAGAAAATATACAAGGTACTTTAAATAGTACTAACAACAGTCAAAATGTTAGTAATCAAAGTCAAACTGTTCAAAGTACTCCAAATCAAACTGTTCAAAATCCTAATGATGCAGGGTATAAAGAGTTAACTATACCAAGCCCTGATGGTGGAGAACCAAGTGTTGTGACAGTATCTAGTGATATTAGAATGTTGGATGAAAAGGAAAAATCATCAGATGGTTTAAAGTTTGTTGGAATTGTATTTGTGGTATTATTAGTTGTTTTATTCTTATTACCATATCTTTATCAATTATTGAAATAAAACTAAAAAAATCTAGAATATTTTTTCTAGGTTTTTTTAATAGTTATTTTTTATATATTTACTAAAATCAAAATAGATTGGTTTTTCATTTGCTAAAGTAGGTAATTTATAATTATTTAATTCAATATGATTATCTTCTTTAGTAGTTAATTCAATAGTTTTTTCGATATTTATAAAAGTATTTTTTGGATATTTATCAAGTAAAACTTCTTCATTTTTACAAGTTAAGTAAAGATTAAAATAACCTTTATTCGCATCATCAATAATACTTTCAATATTTCTAACTCTATTTAAATTATCAAAATCATCTAAAATAAAAGTAATTTTTTGATTGTTTAATTTAGAGTAACTATAAACTTGATTTAGTAAGATATTACTTAAATTATAAAGAGGTTTATAACCTATTACAAATATAGCTACCTTATCAGTAATATCAGTATCTATTTTAAAATTGTTGTTGTAAAAAGATTTTAATAATTCTGGTCTAGTAAAAAATAAGTTTAATTTTTGTTTGACTACTGATAAAATACTTCCTCTAGTTTCTACTGGGGCATTATTAATAGTTGATAAGTTAATATAAATTGGGTCCATAATATCTAAAGAGTTACAGTAAACTTTCAACATATTAAAGTTTTTATATGGTTCTTCACCCTGATTAATCAAATTAGATAAAGATCCAAAAGTATAAGATTTATCATCACTTATTTTTAGTAAAGTTAAAACAATTCCTGTAAAATAATCACTAGCGGAATTTTCCCAAAAAGGGTCACCATGGTATTTATCATTTTTAAAAAGTTCTAAACCCATTTCATTTATTTGTTCAATACATAAATCTATTTTGTTTTTACTATATAAATATTTTATATATTCTAAAGGTTCATATCCATCTGAATTTAAGGGGTTTTTAAAATTAATTACTTTAATTTTATAACCTTTTTCTTTTAGTTTTAATCCGAAATAGTTATAGTATTCTAAATTATTGTCTAAAATAAATAAACTTTGATTGTTATCAATATTTTTATTTACTTCATTAAATAATATTTTTTTAGTTTTACCCATATTAGCTTTTCCAATAATTTTAGTAGTATTCATTTTTATCTCTCCTTATCACTTTATTTTTGGTAAATTTATTTAATATTATTTTTCCATCTTTGATATGACTTCTAAGTTCATCAGTAAGTTTTATTTTATTTTGAATTATATTATTTTCTTGATATAGTTTTTGTTTATGTTTTAATAAAATTTCTTCAGTAAAATTATTGTGATTATCGATAATTTCTTCTAAAGAAAAACCAGCTTCTTTAAGTAAGTTAATTACTTTAGCTTGATATAAATTGTTTTCACTATAATAGCGATAATTAGTAAATATATCAACACTTTCAGGTATTAATAAACCTATCTCGTTATAATAACGTAAGGTAGAAATAGATAAATTAGTCAGTTTAGAAAATTCTCCTATTTTATACATAAAATCTCCTTTTTAAGTTACTTTAATATTTTTGCCATTATATTTATATGTTAAAACTTTTACTTTAGGTTTATCATAAGATATATTTTTTGTTTTTTCTTCTTTAATAATTTCTAATATTTGTTTATATTTTTTTAGTATAATAATTTTATCTTGGCTTGACATAATATCCCTCCTTTAGGTAAGGATATCACTCTAGTTAACTTGAGAGTCAAGTTTTTAAAAAGAATTAGTTGAAAGTTTAATAATTAAGTCCATATTATCATCTTCGTGCATAATATTTTTATGTAACATCCCACATTTTGAACATTTGTAAATGATTTTGTAAGTTTTTTTAAATTTTTCAATTCCTATTGGTATAAGCAAGCCATGACAAGGGTTTAATCTATCACCAGGATTTATGTCAACATGTTTTGAATAAAGACAATAAGGACAGTGGTCACGAGCAGTATAATTGGATGGTAAAACTTTCATCCCACAATTATCACAAATGAAATCTTCATTTTTCATTACAAATTTTTTCAAAATATCACCATTTAAATTATATCATGTTTGTGTTATAATTTAAATGGTGGAATTATGGAATACAAAGTAACAATTGATAATTTTGATGGGCCAATGGACCTTTTACTCCATTTGATAAAAATTAATGATTTGGATATTTTAAATATCAAAATTGAAGATATTACCAAACAATATTTAAATTACATAGAACAAATGGAAGCTATGAATTTAAATATCGCCAGTGAATATTTAATAATGGCTAGTGAATTATTGGAAATAAAATCAATGACTTTATTACCCAAACAAGAAGAAGTTATCGATGAATATGAAGAAGACCCTAAAGAAAATTTAATTAGAAGGTTACTTGAGTATCAACAATATAAAGAAATAACTGGTGATTTTAAAAAACTAGAAGAACAAAGGAAGAATATCCATACTAAAATAGGGGAAAATTTAGCTAAATATCAAGGAGAAGATGTTAATGATTTAGGTGATTTATCACTAGACAATTTAATGCAGGCCTTCTCTAGATTTATGGAAAGAATTGAATTTGAAAAGCCACTAAATACTAAAGTTGCGACTAGTAAATATTCGGTAACGGAAAGAAGTCGGCAAATAAGACATTTGTTAGTTAAGAAAAAAAGGGTATGTTTTGATGAGTTATTTAAAGTAAGAAAAAAAGATTATATAGTGGTTACTTTTTTATCTATTTTAGATATGGCTAAAAGACAAGAGATAAATATTGAACAAGATAATAATTTTTCACCAATTGTACTTAGTTTAAGGTAGGGATAATATGAATTTAAAAGCTGTTTTGGAAGGTCTTTTATTTGTGGTAGGTGAAGATGGATTAACCAGTGAACAAATAAAAGAATTGTTAAATATAGATGATATAGAATTAGAAAACTTAGTTTTGTCTTTACATAATTTGTATAAAAATAGTAATCGGGGAATATGTTTAAAAGTTTTGGGTAATAAATTAAAACTAACTACGAAAGAAGAACATGCTCCTTATTATGAAAAATTAAAATTAGATAGTGATGGTATATTAAGTCAGGCTGCTTTAGAAACGCTAGCTATTGTAGCTTATAATCAACCGATAACTAGAGCTAAAATAGATGAAATAAGAGGACTTAATAGTGTTCATACGGTAAGAAAACTTTTATCTAAAGATTTGATTGAAGAAGTTGGCAGAGCTAGTTTAGCAGGTAGACCAATGCAATATGGAACTACTAGTCGTTTTTTAGATTATTTTGGTTTATCTGATATATCAGATTTACCTAAGTTAGAAGTAAAAGAAGTAGAAGATGAAGAAAAAGATTTGTTTGAAGCAAGATATAATGAAAATAGGTGATTAGATGAATTTTTATGAAAAAATAAAAGAATTAAGTAATCAAAAATCTTTAGTTATATTTGTTGATATGGATGGAGTTGTTGCTTGTTATGATGTTGGTAAACCTTATGGTTATTTAGATAAAAGACCACTTTTTAATAATATTAATATTTTAAAAAAAATAAATGAGTTAGCTAATGTAGAATTACATATTTTATCAGTTTGTAAAAAAGATAGTGATATTGTTGATAAAAATAAATGGTTAGATAAATATATACCATTTATTACTAAAAGAACTATCATATCTAAAGAAAATAATAATTTAGAAACTAGAACTTTAAAATTAAACTATTTAAAGTCACTTGATATAGATAAACAAATAATATTAATTGATGATGATAATGTAGTTTTAAAAACTATAAAAAAAGAAATGGATGATATTATTTTGTTTCAAGATTCTGAATTAGTTGATTAAAAAAAGCTTTATAAAATAAGCTAAAACTTATAATTTGTCTTTAAATAGACTACTTAAAAATTGACATTTTTCTCTTTTTTTGATAAAATAGAAAACGTTTCGCAAGAAAAGAGGAGAAATGTTGTGGAAATTAATAAAGGGAAATATCTCAAATATTATTATGTCGGGATAATCTCAAGTTTTATATTTATATTATCTTCTTTTGGAATACTAGCTTTTCCTAAACAGGAAAAGAAAAGTTTTATAGTATATCCTAAAGAAAACATTATGGTTAATCAAAAGGTTAATACCGTAAATTTAACTAAAAAAAATAATTCTCAACCTAAAAAAGTTTTAAAAACAACTACTAATTATAGTGATATGGAAGTTTTAACTAAAGTTAATGAAGATATATCTCGTATAGAATTAGATTATGGTAAAAACAAAAACAGTGAAGAAGTAGCTTATGTTAAAGATAACTATGGTGATACTATAAAACATTATGCTAGTATGTATGGCTTAGATGAAGATTTAGTAATAGCTATAGCTACTTTGAATAAAGAACATAGTGATGAAGTAAATAGCCAAGGTAATATTGGAATTATGGGTATTCAATTTGATTCTTGGTATGGACAAACTTTAAAAGCTTATAACTTTTATGATAAAAGAGAAGAAACTTTTACTTTTGATGATCGAATAAAAGAATTAGAAGGTAATATTAAGGCTGGTTGTATAATCTTTCAAAATGAGTTAAAAAAATATAATTATAATATTTTAGTTGGATTACAGTCATATCAATATGGTGGTTATTACATGCAACAAGTATTATCATATTATGCTAAAGACAGTGGTAAAACTTATGAACAAGTTTTAAATAGTAATGATATTAATTGGATGAAATATCGTTTAAATTATATTCAAAATGGTGATAGTGAATATATTGAACATGTATTATCATACTATACAGGAACAGGAATTATTGAAGTTAAAAAAAATAATAAAGAATTTTCTAAAATAAATTTAAATAAAAAAATAGATATTTTAGACAAAATAAAAGGCATTTAGCCTTTTATTTTTGTATCTTCTTTAGCTGCTTTAATAATTTTTTGAACACTGATAAAATAAAGTATAATTAAAAATAGTAAAAATAATAAGTAAGTAATTATATTGTTTGATAAAAGTAGAAAGTCAAAGATACCATGAAGTAAAACAGGAATTAAAAAGCTTAAAAATAGACATTTTATTTTGTTTTTTCTTTGTTTAGCTAATCCTAAGTAATAACCTGTAAAAACTCCAAAGAAAGCATGACCTGGAACTGATAAAATACCTCTAAAGATACCAGTAACTAATCCGTAATTTAAAACATAAAAAATATTTTCTAAGGAAGCAAATCCTAAAGCTACTACTACAGAATAGATAATTCCATCATAAGTATAGTTAAAGTTTTTGTTTTTCCAAATGGATAAAAAAGTAATTAACCATTTAATACCTTCTTCTAATATCGCAATTACTACAAATGAATGAAAAATTATTTCTTTAAAAGACCAATTTTCAATAGGAATATTTAAAAAGTAAAAATTATTTTTTAAAAAATTATTGATATTTATTGATATTATAGTACCAACTATTCCTAAACAAAATAAAATAATTAATAAATAAAGTGGTTCTTTTTCAATTTTATCTTCGTGGTATACAAAATAAAATAAAATCATAGTTGGTATTAAAGCAATTAATACTAAAAATAAAGAATACATAAAATTCACCTAAAAATATCATAACATAAATTTTAAAGAAACTAAAATGATATTTAAAAAACAAATGACAACTTTACATATTTATATTGCAAAACTAAAAAAAAGTGGGTATAATTAGAATATGCTAAAGGGGAGAAGATATGTATAGTTTGATAGGATTAATTAATATATTAGCTAAAGATGCCCAAACTGAGGCTTTTGAAAAAGCAACTCAAGTTGGTCCATCTTTTACTAAATTAGATTTTAGTTTTTTAGATGGTTTATTTTCAGGACCAGGATTACTTTTATTAATTTTAGTTTTTGTTGTTTTGATTGTGGTTGTATCATATTTAGGTAAACAAAATAAACAGATGATGAAACCTAAAGAATATTCTTATACACCACTTAAAGATGAAGATATCAAAAAAGTATTGCCAAATGAAACTAGAGAAAGTCTTGTTAAAAATGCTTTTGATATATATTATAAATTAGAAGATTGTTACAATAATCAAAATGAAAAAGAACTAAGAAATTATACTAGTAATAGTATGTACAATATGTATATAATGAAACTAGAGGAGATGAAAGTAAAACATCAAAGAAATATTGTTGAACAGATAGAATTAATTAAAGGTGATGTTTTATCTTTAAATGAGGCTAATGGTTTTTATGATTTAGTAGTCGTATTAGATATTAAAGCTAGAGATTATATTATAAATACTAATACTAATGAGTTAGTAGGAGTAGGTATTACTAATCCTTTAGAATATATATACGAAGTTACCTTATTGAAAGAAGAAACTATCAAGTGTCCAAAATGTGATGCTGATTTAGATCCAAATAGTGATGTTTGTCCAAACTGTCATGTTCAAGTTATTAAAAATGAAAAATGGGTAATTAGTAAAATAGAATTAAAGGATAAAAAACAATTAAATTGATTGTTTTTTTTGTTTTTTTTTCGTATAATTATAATTGTCTTGGAGGATTTTATGAAGAAGTTAATAATGATTAAGTATGGTGAATTAACTACTAAAAAGGCTAATCGTAATGCTTTTATAAAAATACTTACTAAAAATATAGAAAAAATGTTGAAAGATGAAAATGTTACTATAACTAAAGATAGAGTTAGAATGTATATAACTTGTGATGATGAAGTAAAGGTTATCAAAAATTTACAAAAAGTATTTGGATTACATAGTATTGTTTTATGTGAAAAAGTAAATACTAATATAGAAGACATATGTAAAAAAGCTAATGAATTAGTAATTGGTAAAAAAACTTTTAAAATAGAAACTAAAAGGTCTTTAAAATCTTTTCCTATTAACAGTATGGAGGTAAGTAGAAAAGTTGGAGCTTATGTTTTAAAAAATTCTAATTTAAAAGTTGATGTTCATAATCCTGATATTATTGTTCATGTAGAAATTAGAAATGAAGGAACTTTCTTATATACTGATGATATTCCTGGTATTGGTGGTTATCCAGTTGGTATACAGGGAAAAGGACTTCTTATGTTAAGTGGAGGAATTGATTCACCTGTAGCTGGTTATTTAGCTTTAAAAAGAGGAGTTGATTTAGAATGTATTTATTTTGAATCACCACCTCATACATCTGTTGAAGCTAAAAACAAAGTTTTAAAGTTAGCTAGTATTATAAATGAATACAGTGGTAATATTAAGGTTCATGTTGTACCTTTTACTAAATTGCAAGAGGAAATTTATAAAAAAGTACCTCATACTTATATGATAACCATTATGCGGAGGATGATGTATCGAATTGCTTTAAAAGTTTGTTTAAAAAATAATTTGAAAGTTATTGTTAATGGTGAAAGTATAGGTCAAGTAGCAAGTCAAACACTAGATAGTATGTCAGTTATTAATAAAGTAGTTGATATACCTGTTATTAGACCAGTAGCTTGTATGGACAAGTTAGAGATAATTAGTTTAGCTAATAAAATAAATACTTATGAAACAAGTATTTTACCATATGAAGATTGTTGTACAATTTTTGTCCCTAAACATCCTATTATTCATCCTAGTTTGGATAAATGTATAAGTTATGAAGCTACTTTTGATTTTGAAAAGTTAGTTGATGAATGTATAGATAATATTGAAACGATTACTAATTTTGAAAGTGATGATTATACTGATTATTTATAGGAAAAAATTACCATAAAAAAAATGTATTTTTTCTCAAATTGTACACATTCTATAAGTGTACAGGAGGTGAAATACATGAATAATAATAGTAATAAGAGTACTAATAAATTAGTTGTACCTGGAGCTAAACAAGCTATCGAAAAAATGAAATATGAAATCGCTAGCGAATTAGGTGTTCAAATGGGTCCTGATGCTACTAGTAGAGCAAATGGTTCAGTTGGAGGAGAAATCACTAAAAGATTAGTTCAAATGGGTGAACAACATTTAGGTGGTTCAAACTACCAATCAAAATAGATTAAAATGGACAGTATTAACTGTCTTTTTTAAGTGGTTAAAAATTTATTTTGTTTCTAGGATATGGTTTTTTTAGGTTGGTTAATCCTAATATATAATCGATAGATGTGTTATAGAAAATTGCTAGTTTGATTAGGGCATCAATAGGTATATTGATTTTTCCAAGTTCGTATTTACTATAGTTAGTTTGACTGATATTAATTATTTTAGCAATATCACTTTGATACATATCTTTATCTTCTCTTAAGTCTTTTAATCTATTCATAATACCACCTATATAAGATATTTTACTTTAGTTAAATTGTAACTATTGACTTATAGTCATATTTTGACTATAATAATGATAGTTATATTATGACTATAGTCTTTATTTTTTGAAAAAACAAAGTGCAACATATTATGCATTATGTTTTTTATGACTAAAAGGTATAACATATTATGCATTTATTTTGAATAGGAAGGAATGTTATTATGGAAAATTATAGGCTTAGGACTTTGAGGTTACAGGATTCTAAAAGACAACAAGAAATAGCAGATTATTTAAATATAAGTAGACAGTATTATAGTGAGTATGAACTTGGTAAAAGGAAAATGCCTGTGGATGCAATTATAAAGATAGCTAAATACTATGAAACAACAACAGATTA
>CANRBE010000012.1 GCA_947628785.1 uncultured Bacilli bacterium | reverse complement strand
ATAAATCCAAAAATATCTGTTGCAACTCTAAATGAACATTTTATAACTTTTACAAAATTTCTAAAATATCCATAAGAATAGTCATATCTTCTACATATATCAATTAGATATTTATTTAGTTGGTAACTTGTTATGGAATTTAGTTTATAAAATCCTAACATTGGTTTTAAGTATTTATTAACAATAACTGAATATTCCTCTATGGTTCTATATTTTAAATTCACTTTGCAATAATTCTCTAACCAATAATCTAAATAATCTCCATAAGACATATATCCTTCCACCTTACAACCACCATTTTGATAATCTTCATAAGCTTTTTGCCCTGCAATAAAAGCAGCATTTTTTGTCTTAAATCCTGATTTTGTAATTTGCTTTCTTTTACCATTACCTCTTGCTGCCTAAAAACGATACTGATACACCTTTCCTCTTTTTTGTATACTAATCACTTTAACCATCTCCTTTCATATTAGTAATTAGTATTTGCTAAAACAAAAAGAAATGTTAACATTTTATCTATGTTAACACTCCTTTATTTACTAGCCTCTCCCGCAACAGTTCTTATACTTTTTACCACTTCCACATGGACATGGTTCATTACGACCTACTTTTTTTACCCTTTTAGGAGTTGATTTTTTTGCCTTTGTTGAATCTTCAACTGCTTGTCCTTTGATTACTTGCTTTCTTTCTACATTTTGTCTTATTTCAGCATTAAGTAAAGTCATTGTTGTTTCTCTATCAATTTTATCTAGCATATCCTCATAAAGGTCAAATCCTTCAACAGTATAAGCTCTTAATGGATTATCACTATATCCTCTAAGGCCAATACCTTCTCTTAAATGAGCCATTGTACTAATGTGATTCATCCAATGAGTATCAATTATTCTTAAACTAACAGCTTTTTCAAATTCATCAGTTATTTCAACTGGTAAATCTTTTAACTTAGATTGATATTCATCTATAACAATACCATACAACTCTTCAATCAAATCAGTATCATTTTTACCTTCAATTTGTTTTTGTTCTAACTTATTTTTCTTTAATAAATGTTCATTAGCAAACTCTAATATTTCATGATAATCAATATCAGATAAACTATTATCTTTATTAATGTGACTGTCCACTAATTCAGTAATACAATTACGAATAGATTCCAAAACATCTTCATGAATAGATTCACTATCTAATATATCATTTCTTCTTTCATAAATATATTCTCTTTGTTGATTAAGAATATCATCATATTGAAGTAAAGTTTTTCTAATATCATAGTTATTTCCTTCAACAGCTCTTTGAGCTGACTCAATTGATTTTGATAAAAATTTATTTCTAATAGACATATCATCATCAAAACCAATTTTTTGAAGCATAATTTTTGCTCGATCAGTTCCAAATCTAACCATCAATTCATCTTCAAAAGAAACACAAAATTGAGAAAATCCAGGGTCCCCTTGTCTTCCAGAACGTCCCCTTAATTGATTATCAATTCTTCTTGATTCATGTCTTTCAGTACCTATTACTGCTAAACCACCTAGCTCTTTTACACCTTCACCAAGTTTAATATCGGTTCCACGACCAGCCATATTTGTAGCTATTGTAACTGATCCTTTTTGTCCAGCTTTCATGATAATTTCAGCTTCACGAGCATGGTTTTTAGCATTTAAAACTTCATGAGGTATCTTTTCCTTTTTTAACATAGAACTTAAAAGTTCACTAGTTTCAACAGCTATAGTACCAACTAATACTGGTTGTCCTTTGGCATATCTTTCTTTTATCTCATTAATAATAGCTTTATACTTACCTTTTTTAGTTGCAAATAACAAGTCTCCAAAATCTTTTCTTTCAACAGGTTTATTAGTTGGTATTTGAATAACATACATATTGTAAATATCTCTAAATTCTTCTTCTTCAGTTTTAGCTGTACCTGTCATACCAGATAATTTTTTATACATTCTAAATAAATTTTGAAAAGTAATAGTAGCTAAAGTTTTAGATTCTTGATTAATAGTTACTCCTTCCTTAGCTTCTATAGCTTGATGCAGTCCATCCGAATAATTTCTACCTTCCATAAGTCGTCCAGTAAATTGGTCAACTATAATAATTCTATTGTCCTTAACAACATAATCAACATCATTATGCATAGCATAATTAGCTTTTAAAGCTTGATTAATATAATGTACCAAAGAAGTATTATTGATATCATATAAATTATCAACTTTAAAAAATTGTTCTCCTCTTTTCATTCCTTCACTGTCTAAAGTAACTGCTTTAGTTTTCTCATCATATATATATCCATCGTTTTCTTTTAAACTTTTTACAAATTTGTCGGCTTGAACATAATAATTAGCTGACTCCATTACTCCTCCTGAAATAATTAAAGGAGTTCTAGCTTCATCTATTAAAATAGAGTCTACTTCATCAACTATAGCAAAATTTAATGGTCTTTGTACTCTGTCATCAGCTCTAACTACCATGTTATCTCTTAAATAATCAAAACCAATTTCATTATTTGTCGAATAAGTAATATCACAATTATAAACATCTTGTTTTTCTTTAGGTGATAAATTTCTTAAATTAACACCAACAGTAAGACCTAGGAAACGGTATATTTCTCCCATCCAATTAGCATCTCTTTCAGCCAAATATTCATTGACAGTTACAATATGGACACCATTACCTGTTAGTGCATTTAAATAAGCAGGCATAGTTGAAGTTAAAGTTTTACCTTCACCAGTTTTCATTTCAGCAATATTACCTTCATGAATAGCCAAACCACCTAATATTTGAACATAAAAAGGTTTTTCTTTTATAACCCTGTAAGCAGCTTCCCTAACCACTGCAAAAGCTTCTACTTTAATATCGTCTAAATCTTCACCGTCTTCTAAACGTTTTTTAAATTCTTCAGTTTTACCTTTTAATTCATCATCAGATAAAGCTTGCATATCTTCATCTAATGCTATAATCTGATTAGCTATTTTTTTAAATTTTTCTAATTGTTTATATTCATCATCTAATAGTTTCTTTAAAAATTTCATGAAATCATCCTTTCTCATAATATTTTACCAAAAAACTATATAAAAGTAAAAGAAAAGTTAGTAAACTAACCTTTCATTTCAATAATTCCATAATTTTGATCATTTCTTTTATATATTACTGAGAACATATCGGTTTTATCATTTTTATAAACGAAGAAATTATGTCCCAACAATTCCATTTGAAGAATAGCTTCTTCATCTGACATTGGTTTAGCATCAAATACTTTTCTTTTAACAATAGTACCACTTTCTTTTTCATCATCTTTAGTAGAAAAGTCAACAAAAGGATTAATTTCTTTTATGTTTTTATGATTCATTCTAGTTTTGTTTTTTCTAATTTGTCGTTCTAATTTTTCATATACTAAATCTATCGCCGCATATAAATCTTTGTTACTATCTTCAGCTCTTAAAATAGCTTTTTTAATTGGTATTGTTACTTCTACCTTTTTTAAAATACCATCTGTTTTTACAAGAATATTGGCAGTTAAATGTCCTGGATCCTTAAAGTATTTTCCTAGCTTCCCTATTTTATCTTCTAAATAATTATTAATTGCCTCTGTTATTTCTAGTTTGTTTCCACGAATATTAAAATCCATGAAATTCCTCCTTTCTATTTTAAGTATATCATAGTAGAAAAAAAAATACCATCAAATTAAAACAAAAAAACTACTATACTAAAGTAGTTTTCATTTCAACAACATTTTTTGCTTGTAAACCTTTATCCGTTCTTACTAGTTCAAATTCTACATATTGTCCTTCCACTAATGTTTTATATCCAGGTGTTAATATTGATGAATAATGAACAAAAATGTCTTCGCCCTCAGCATACTCAATAAAGCCGTACCCTTTTTCATTATTGAACCACTTTACTTTTCCCTTCATGAAACGAATCTCTCCCTTCTTTCTGAAATCCATAAAATATATCTAAAACTACGGTCTTATTTTACGGTATTTACATGATACGGCATTTTGCATTCATTTTCAATATTTTTTCTTCAATTGTTTATTTTTTTGCTTTAATTGTACTTTTTTATATTTTTTATTTAATAATTTAACGTTTAAAGCTAATTTAAATACTATTAAAACCAATATTAAACTTTACTAATTTTTTTCATGATATTATAAACACGTGATAGGTTATGAAAAAATATTTTCTTAATTTAGCAATGGCTAATATAAAAAAAGAGCATCCAGAATATAATAATGAAAAACTTGCTGAATATAAATATGGATTAGAAGGCTTTTATATGTTGATTAGTAAATCTATATTAATATTTAGTATTGCTTTAATATTACACATATTTAAAGAAATGTTTATTTTATTTTTAGTATTTAATAGCTTAAGAATTACTGGTTTTGGATTACATGCTAGTAAAACATGGATATGTATTGTAAGCTCGTTAAGTATTTTTATATTATTACCATTAATATCTAGAGTGTTAATAATTCCAAATACTATAGAAATTATAATTGGTATTATTTATATCATCTTAATTTATAAATATGCACCTGCTGATACGATTAAAAGACCAATAGTTAATAAAAAAAGAAGAGAACGTTATAAATTTATTACTACTATTATAGGAATTGGATTAGTATTTTTAAATACTTTTATAACTGATACAACAATTTCAAATTTAATAATATTTGGTATGAGTGTTGAAGTTGTTATGATATTACCTATATCATATAAAATATTTAATTTTTCTTATAATAATTATTTATTATATGATTAGTTATTAAGCATTGCTTAATATATAGAATAAGAAGGGAGGATATAATATGTTATTTGATTTAATAGCAAAAATCGGGGCTAGTATTTCTACTATGTGCTGGGTAGGATGGCTTGATGAACCAGAAATGCCAAAAAGCATGATTAAAAAATAAGAAAATATTAAAAAGCAACTATAATTTTTTAGTTGTTTTTATTTTATAATTAAGCCTTGAACATAATAAATACCATTTATATATTTAAAAGACTCTAAATGTTTGTTGTGTTCAATAATTTCTTTTATCAGAGCAAGTCCATGACCATGAGTTGAACCTTTGGTACTATAACCTTCTATACCAAATTTTAATACATCTAATTCTCCCTTAAATGTATTAGAAAAAGTAAAAATTATTTTTTCTTCTTCTTTACTTACATCAATTATAACAAATTTTTGTTGAGCTAAAGAGGCCGCTTCTTTCGCATTATCTAAATATACTCCTATTGCCCTACTAACATCTTTAAGTTCCTTATCACATACTTCCCAACAAGTTTCATCTTTTAAAGCTTCGTCTACATTAACTAAAACTTCAATATCTAAATCAATCATTTCATTTATTTTAAATAAGATAAATCCTTTAAGTCCTCCTCTAGGAATATGGGTTAATTGTTCAAAATATTGATGGGATTGATTTTGACTATCTATCTCTAAAAGTTCATCAATATAAGAAATAATTTTTTTATCATGACTTTCAGCCATAGAACGAATAAGGCTTAATTGGTTACGATATTCATGTTGTTCTTTTTGTTTATCATTAGCTAGTTGTTCATATGTTTTTACATATATCATTTGTCGGTCATATTCTATTAATAATTTATGATTTTCAGCATGTTCATTAAAGAAACCTATTACAAATACCATAATTAAGATTAAAATTATATTTACTCCAACTACATATAAAATTGAATTTATACTTGAATAATTTAAATAAGTAAAATAAGCTATCAATCCATAGGCTATTAAAATTATTGAAATAAACTTTAAAAATCTTTTTTCATCATACCAAGTAATTATTTTTATAAATAATTTTCTAATAGCCATTATATTCATAAAATAAATTGTTGATAAAGCTATAAAAGTATTCACTATAAATATTCCTAATAAGTCGTATTCAAAAAAATTAACATTGATACCAAATAAATATACAAATATAGCAATAAAAATAGTTTCAACTATCATCATTACTATAAAAATGACAAGATATGTTAATAAATTTTTAGAAAAGGTTTTTTTATACAAAAGATAAAACATAAAAATAGAAAAAGAAGCTGAAATAATTGGTCTAGGTATTGATTTTAAATACTTATCAGTTATTACCCAGCCAATAGATATTAATGACACCAAAATAAGTTTTTTCTTATTGATATCATAATATTGTTGATTGATTTTACAAAAAGCATAATCTAAAACAAATAGTGTCATAACGGTAACTAAAAACCAACATACATCATAAATCATACTCTCTCTTTTAGCCCCTTTCTTTTATCTCTAGATAAATAATCTATATTACTTCCATCATCAAAAAATATAATATTTTCTTTCCAATTAATATCTCTTACTCTTTCAGTATTTATAATACAACTTCTATGAGTTTGATAAAATCTGTCATCTAATCCATCCATAAGTTCTGTTAAACTAGCATTTACGGGAATAATATTATATGCTGTTTTTATTAAACATTTTCTGTCAATAGAATCTTTTTGAATATATAAAATATCATCGGTATATATTCTATAAGACATACCACAAATTTCATAGTTCAAAACTTTTCGGTCATTTATTTTATGGATGGCTTTTTTTAAAGTCTTTACTAAATTTGTTACACAATTATTTTGTTTACAAATAAAATCAAGCAACATTATTTGAGCCTTCAAAGCTTCGTAACTAAGTTCAACATGCGATGTAACTAAAATAATAATACTATCCCAATCTTTTTTTCTAATAGTTCTAGCTAAATCTATACCAGACTTACTATTAGGTACTTCTATATCTAAAATATATATTTTCGCTAATTTATCTTCTTTAATAGTTTTTTCAAATTTCTTATCATATTTATTAAATATTTTTACATCACATTGTTCAAATAACTCTCCCGATGCTTGTCTAACAGCATCTAGAATAATATTGCAATATTCCTTTTGATCATCATATATCACAAATTCTATCATAACTCCTCCTTATTCCTAATCAATATTACCAAACTTTTGATTGTCTTGCAATTACTTTTTTAAATAGTATTTAATTCATACTTTAATTGTCTAAAAATATTCTACCTCAGTATATAGTGGTATTTTTTTAAGGTACACAAATTAGACGTTAAAAAAATGCAATAATTTTTTAATTACTGCATTTAATTTTATCTTGAAAACCATCCACCATATTCTGGAGGGAATTTTATTAATTTTCTTGGGTCAAATGTATGTGCATGATAACCAGCCACTTCCCATCCTGTTGCCATTGTAAAGTGTAAATGGGCTCCTTGACTATTACCAGTATTTCCAACTGTTCCTATTACTGTATTAACGTCGACAGTTTGACCAGCAGAAACTTTTCTAACAGTCATATGCATATAAATAGTTGTATATTTTTTACCTTTAACAGTGTGATAAATATAAACCATATTTCCACCACTAACAGAATATATAGAGGCGGCTACTCTTCCAGGAGCTGCTGGATAAATTGGAGTTCCAGCTGGAACACCAGCCAAATCAATTCCTCGATGAACTGTTCCCCAACGTGAACCATAATTACTTGTTACCATACCTCTTTTAAGTGGATATACCCATCCATCAGCGTATGCTACCTTATCACAAGTAGATAAATCTTGATTTGGTTTACAATTTAAACCTTTATAATAATTTATACTTGTCTGTAACATCTTTATTTCATCTTCAATAGT
The DNA here is from genome assembly GCA_947628785.1 of uncultured Bacilli bacterium. Classification (GTDB taxonomy): domain Bacteria; phylum Bacillota_I; class Bacilli_A; order RF39; family UBA660; genus HGM10857. The sequence goes on along the minus strand of CANRBE010000012.1, from coordinate 15,188 downwards.
AGCTCCTTCTTCTTCATATCCAGCTGCCTGACTTCTTAAAGTATCTATTTTATCTCCCAAAGTTACTTTTTGAGCTTCTAAATTTTTTTGTTTTTTAGCTAAATCTTCTTTCTTTTTTTCTAATGATATAATTAAGTCATTATATTCTTGAACTAATTTTTTGTTATAATTAACCATTTGTTCTGCCACAGCAGCACGATATATAAAATCGGAAAAATCTTTAGCTCCATACACATACTCTAAATAAGCTGATTCTCCATTAGATACTTGAACATAATTCATTATTTTTTTGATTTCTTCTTCTTTTTGTTTTATATCAAGTTCGGTTTTTTCTATTTTATCCTCAGCAGCTATGATATCATTGCCAGCTTTTTCTATGTTTTTATTAATATTTACAATATCATTATTTATTTGTCTTATTTGTTCTTCTGATAATTTCACACCATTATCAGCGTCCTGTTTTTTCTTTTTTAATCCATCCAATTGATTATATAAATCTTGTAATGTCTTTGCTTTAGCATTATTAATTGGGATTAAAAAACTAATCATCATTACCATAATTACTAAAAAAACTCTTATTTTTTTCATTAACTATCACCTTGATATCTTCTATACTATTAGATTATATCATATTTTTAATATTTTTCGATACTTTTTTAAACAAATTTAAAAAAACTCTTTTAAAAAGAGTTAATTAACATATGGCGGAGTAGGAGAGATTTGAACTCTCGCGCCAGTTTCCCGACCTACACCCTTAGCAGGGGCGCCTCTTCAGCCTCTTGAGTACTACTCCAGACTTCTATTTAATTTTACATAAAATAAAGCTATTTGTCAATGTTTTTAAGCTATGTTACCAATAATTATTTATTTTAATCAAACATTTTTTGACTACTTGAGTAATATATTATAATATTTTATCTTTTTATTTACTTTTATATTTTTGATAACCTTTTTTTTAATAAAAAATTATACTATATACTTTCCTATAATATAAAAAAGTGATGAAACTTTTATTCATCACTTTACTTACCTTGTAATCTAGAAAGTTCTTCATCATGTTGTTTGAAGGCTACAGCTGAGCTATATAAATCATCGGCATAACTTTCTACATATTCACAAAATGGTTCAAATTGCTTAGCTGTTTGATAAAAATTATCTAAATAAGCACTTTGTGACATACCCAACCAATTACTTTCAACAACTGTTTTAGTACTATTTACTTTCTCCAAAACTAATCTTATAAAATTAACATCTTTTTTAAGAGTGTTAGATACACTAACTACTTGTTCATAATCTAATTGTTTTTCTAAACTTGCCATAAAAACACCTACCCTCTATGTCCTGATATTTGACTAGCTAATCCTTCATCTAATTGATTAAAGCTGTCTCCTACTTTTTGTAAAGTTAATCCATAATTATTTAACTCTTCTCCAAATTTTTCAAATCTTGTTCGATCTAGAAAAAATTGATTTCCATACTTGGTAGCTGCTTCGCCAGCAAATTCATGAGATTCTAACATTTGACTAACTAAATTATAGATTTCTTTAATACAGTTTTGGAATTCATTTGAACTTCCGACAATTTCGCCACCTACCCTTTTTATTTCTTCTGGTGTAATTGCTATCATATTTATCATCCTTTCTTTATCTAGTATACCATTTTTTTTATAATAAAACCACTTTTGAGCCATTTTTTAAGCAAGTATTTTTTATATAACTATTTAAATCAATAAAATTACCATTACTATCTAGTAAAACTCCTGCGATATTAATATTACTATCAAATAAATCTTCTAAAGCTTGTTTTAAGTTTTTTACAACTTTTGCTCCTGTCTTACCTACTGGTATAAAAACATCATAAGTATAATCTAATATTGGAATAGTAAGTTCTATTAAAATTTTATTCACTTTCTTCCTCCTTACTAATTACTTTAGTTAAAATCGGAACTCCTCTTTTTATAACATAACCAAAAGAGGTTCCAACATCATCGTATAAGCTTTTTGGAGTTTTAGATAATTTTAAAGTATACTGGTCTGCTATTCCATTTCCTAACCAAATACCATTATTATTAGAAACAATAGTTTTATACCATGATTCAAATTCCATCTTACTAAAATTATCAATAGTATCAACTAAAATAAATTTAACTGTTCCAAGGTCCTTACCTTGTTCCAAAGTAGAACCAATATCACCGTATCGACTTTTTAATTTTTCTAAACCTATTATAACAACTAACCATTTATCCATTTTATCTAGACTTTGTTTTTGGTAATTGTTTTGTTGATAATATAATAATTCTAAAGAAATTTTTTGTTTTAATTTATTAATAAAATCATCAATATTATTATCAAAATATAATAAATCATTTCTTTTATTAATAAGTTCTTCTAAATCTAAAACAATAATTTTACTTTCTTTTATTTTAACTAAACAATCTAAAAGCCCATCGATAAAGTTTGAAAACAAACTTGTATCATATCCTGTAACTTGCAAAGTGTATTTTTGTTTTAATGAAATACTTATATCTTTTAAACTATCTTTTTCAATACCAATTGGAATATTATCTAATGATATATTATCAAACAAATTAGGTGTTACTATATCTGGTAAAATAGGTATTTTAAAAGCTTTATCCATATTTTCTTTTAATTTCATCGTTAAATCTTTAATATAAGGCATTATTGTATTGTTATCTAGAATTGAGGCTGTTTGAAATTCATATATTTCGCCTAATTTAATAAGACCACGTCCAGGAAAAGGTGAAGGTTCCATACCTTTAGTATTACCTAAAATAAATGAATAATCATCAACACTATTAAATTGCAATACTAATTCTTGCTTAAAATTTTGTTTAGTTTTAAACCTTATTCCATTTGAAGAACTAGTTGTTAATACAAATATAATCCCATATTTAAATCCTTCTCTAGTTACTAAATTTAAATCTTCATCTAAATCTTCATACGTTTCTTTAAAAGCATCATAGTTGTTAATAATAACTACTTTATATGGTAATGGGTCAGAACAATTTTTTAAATAATAATCAAAACTACCATTAAAATCAATTAAAATTTGTTTTCTTTTTTCTATTTCTTCCTTTAAGTATTTAAATAAATTAGTAATTTTATCATTTTCAGATAAAGTTACAACATCTCCAACTTGAGGAGCTAAATTAAACATTCGAAGCATTTCAGAGCCAAAATCAAGTAAGTATAATTCTACCTCTTTACTAGTGTGGTTGGTTATTAAAGAATATATTAATGCATTTAATAATTGTTCTTTACCACTACTTGGAGCTCCATATATGATAGTATTTCCTTCTTTACTTAAAGGTAATGTAAGTAAGTTTTGTTGTTGGGATGCTGGAACATCATATTCACCAATAATTGGATTTAAATTGTATTTTTCCTCTTTATATTGATATTTATTTTTCAAATAATCAATAGTTATTATAGGAGGAATAGGGTCCAACCATAATTTAGGTACTTTAATACTTTCTTTACTTGCTATATCATGTAGATACTTAACTAGATAAGTTAAAACTTTTCCAATACCTGGTTTTATACTTATTTCATCATCTATTTGTTTTATTTTAATTCCGGTATTACTAATTATTTCTATACTCATATTCATTTTTTCTTTTAATTCTGTTTGAGGTACATATGTAAGTCCTGTATAAGCAGATTGTCCTAGTAAGAATAATTCATTGTAACCAACTTGCAAATAAAATCTACCTGTTTTATTTAAATAAGCAGCATCTGGACATTTTATGACATCAATACTATCTTCTTTTTCTTGGACCTTAAGACATACTCTAAATCTAGAATTGGACCATATTTGATCATTTACTATTCCACTTGGTTTTTGAGTAGCTAAAATAAGATGAACTCCTAAAGACCGACCAATTCTTGCGGTTGATATTAATTCATCCATAAATTCAGGTCTTTGAGCTTTTAATTCGGCAAATTCATCACTGATAATAAATAAATGAGATACTGGTTCTTTTACTAGATGATTACGGTATAATCCTTGATACTTATAAATATCGATAGTTCCTTCATTTAATAAATCTCTAGCTTCATTAAATAATTTTTGTCTTCTTCTTAACTCACTTTGAATAGATGCCAAAGCTCTATTCATAGAAGCATTATCTAAGTTAGTAATAACACCAGCTAAGTGAGGTAAAGATATACCTGTTTCTTTATTTAAAAAAGCTCCTGCCAAACCTCCACCTTTATAATCAATCAAAACAAATGATACTTCATATGGATGGTAATTAATTGCTAGTGATAAAATAAAAGTTATGATAAACTCTGATTTACCACTACCAGTCATACCAGCTATTAGTCCATGAGGTCCATGGTATTTTTCATGTAAGTCAAGTTTAAATATTTCTCCATGTTCATCTACCCCAATTGGAGTCGCTAAAGAAATAGTTGGATCACTTTTTTTCCAGTTGTTTAAAATATTTAAATCTTCTATTTTTCCAACTCCATACATATCCAAAAAGTCTAAGGTTTCTGGTAAATGTTTTAGTTTTTTAGTTTCTTCTAAAGGTATATCAGCTAGTATTTGACATATATTTTGAATATGATAAATATTAGGATATTCAGCTTTAAATCTTTTTTGTTTATCACTTACTAATTCATTTTCAAATACTCCTGATTCATTTTTTCCAATGCTTATAAAGTTATTACAAACATTAGGTAAACTAGTTAAACGATCACTTAAGATAAGTAAGCTAAATCCTAAGTTAACAGGTTGTTTTAATATTTTTAGTAAAAATGAATTATTATTAATGTTTTTATAATTATCAGTTATTATTACATAATATGGTTTAAAGTTATGAAAATCTTTACTTTCTTCAGTTGTTCTTTGATATAATTCTTTTTCTAAATATCTAGTTACTTCTAAAGTTTCATCTTCATTAGTAGCCATAAAACGAATTGTTTTATCTTCATTAAAAATATGGGGAATTTTAGAATATACTTTCCATTTTTCCTCATTTTCTTTGTTTGTTAAAATAACTATTTTTAAATCTAAATAATTATGTAATGTAATAAGTTGGGTGATAATTCCATCAGTAAATGGTTGGATTAGATTATATTCACCTACTACTGCACTAAAGTTTTTTTCTAATAAAGAAGTTGTTACTGGAACATTTTTTATTAATTCAGTTTCATAAACTATTGACTCTATTTGAGTTTTAAGATTATCTTCTTCTAAATAAAAATGTTCTGCTGGACAAGTTAAATCAACTTGAACATTTACATCCCCTAGTCCTAATCTAACTACTAAAAAGTCATCATGATTAATATTTCTAGAAAACAAATTACGGTCTTTTCTGTAAACAGTTCCATAACATTCATCTAAAGATAAATAGTTTTCGATTAAAATTTGTTGTTGTTTATGATTGATTAATTCTAGAGTTCTTTTTTTCTCATTTAAATAATCACTATATTTTTTTTGTCTTTTTTCTTCTCTTAAAATAATTTGTTTTTTTTGATAATTTTTAGTAAGAAGAGGCCATAATATCATCGTCATAAGCATAGCTAAACAAATAACTATTGATGGCATAGCATTTTCTAAAGTTTGTTGTTTGTTCATAACACCATTTATAGCGACAAATCCCATTACTACTGAAGTCATTCCCATAGTAATCATTGGTCCCATCGTATATATTAAAGGCATATTTTGTCCTTCTTGTTTCTCTGGTGGTGGGTCTATTATTACTTTTTCTTTTTCAATACTACTTCTAAATCTTGGAGCAATCGAAAAATAATCTTGTTTTTGATAAGTTAATAGAGGTTGATTTTCTTTATCAACTATTTGTTGTATAGGTATATTTATTTGTTTTAAATTAGTTTTATACTTATTTCCACTAATAATTATTTTATTATTAACTATTGTAAAATGATAACCAGCTATAAATATTTTATCATTAGTTCTTAACCAAGTTTTAGTTATTCTTTGATTATTTACATAAACACCTAAACTTGTATTTAAATCTTCAAGATAAAATTGATTGTTTTGATTTGTTATTCTAACACTACATTTTAAGTTGGTGTTTTCATTTATTATAATATTATTATCTAAAGAATTTCCTATTAATAATGTATTTGGTATTTCATATAAATAAACAACATTTGATACAGTAGGTTCACAATATATTTTTATTGACTCTTCTCCTTTAATTTCAACATCATAAAAATGATAATCTTCTAATAAAACATTATCAACTATTTGATTTTTTATCATAACATATACATTTATATTACTTTTTAAATACCAGTTATTATCTTTAGCTTCAACTGATAAAAGTCTTTTTTTATTACCATCTTTATAATCATATAAATAAATACTACCATTTACTTTATTTGGTAATATAGTTTGGTATAATTTATTTTGCTTGATGACAATTATCTTCATGTTATCATCTACTTTCTCTAGTATATAAAAATTATAACAATTTTTAGATAAGGTGTAAAGAAAGATTTTTGAGATAATTAAAATATTAAAACTCGTCTCTATTTTTAGATAACGAGTTTTAATGTTTCATTTTTTCTTTATTATGTCTAGTAAATCACCATTTTTAATTAAATTAGCATTTGCATCATCATTATCAATATGCATTTCAAAGTAAGAATTATCAGCCACCCTTATTTTAACACAATCCATAATACAAGCTTTTTCACCTGGTACTTTAACCATAACTTCTTCATCATTTGTAAAACCATACATTATAGCTTGTTTTGGTAACATATGAATATGCCTATCTGCAATAATACATCCTTCGTTTAAATTTAAAGTTCCTTTTGGACCAATTAATGTAATAGGTTCACTACCCTTTATATCACCAGACATTCTAACAGGTGGATTTATTTTTAGTTTATAAGCATCGGTTTTTGATATTTCTATTTGAGTATAAGGTCTAACAGGACCTAAAATACGAACATGTTCTATTAAACCATTTTCAGTTTTTAAAGTGACAAAACTTTTAGATGCAAACTGACCTATTTGATTTATCGGTCTATCGATTTCTAATTTATAGCCTTCACCAAATAAATACTCTAGGTGTTGTTTTGTTACATGCAAATGTCTTGAAGATATTCCTACACTAACTTTCATAAATCACCTCTTAATGACTATTATAATATTCATCCATGTATGTTACATGTGTAAAATATTGACCATTTTCATTAATGTTCGGATTGTCGGTATTAGTAAGATTCTTGCCAGTACTAGCTTCAATTACATCAATACTAGTTCCCCCACCAGAGCTTGATGAGTGGACACAGACAAGTTTATCATCGTTTCGGTCTACAACCATTCCAACGTGAACATCATATGGAATACTAACTAAATCACCTGGTTTAATTTTATCTGCTTTAAATCCATTTTCTTTATCGCCAAATGCAACATATTCACCTAATTCGGCCTGAGTTTGAGCTTGGGCTGCTGATAACGATAATGGATTTGTTTTGTCATTTTTACCACCTGTTTGAATAGCCCAAGCAACTAACCCAGAACAATCCATACCAAGTGGTACATATTTACCAGTTGTTTTACTATTTGAAGCTGCTACTATTGTATCTTTACCCCAATCAGGATTTATACCAGCAACTACACCATTATATCCTAAAGTACCATCAGAGTTATGGGAATTATTACTTTTACCACCCCAAAAATATTGCATTCTAGGAAACTTGGTAGCCCAAAATGTAGCGGCCGCAACTACTGCTTCTCTAGTTCCAAGACCTGCTTTTTCTAAATCTTTAGCAAGTTCTTCTTGATATTTAGTAATATCATATGTTCCATTAGCAATTAAAGTGTTCAAGTAATCGGTTTGAGCATGGTATTCCCAAACTGACCTACCATATTTACTAATATCATGTTTTATATCATTCATAATAGTAGGAAACAAATCAGGATTGACATTTAAATTCATCTTGCTTACATAAGCTGCTACATCTCCTCCTGCTGGTATAGACATATGACTAGCTACTGAACTTGCTGTTTGAAGTGAAGATATAGCTTCCCTAAATTTTCCAGCCCCACTACTATTAAATTGATACATTTTTTGAAGTTTTGTTTTTAAAGGGGCTAATGTTCCTCGAAGTTGAGATATTTGACTTGTTAAACTTGCTCTTTCTTCACTATCTTCAAAACCTAAGCCACCTAAAGAATTAGTAAGTGAAGCTATATTTGCTTCTAGACTACTTATTTTAGTTTTTAATTCATCTTCTTTTAACAATTCACCAGCATTAATACCTGATGCATGAAATGCTCCTAATACTGCCTCAGTTGCTGGTCCTAAACTATTAAACCCATCTTTTAGTCGCAAGCAAGTAGGATAATAAGTAGATAGTAAATACATTTTTAAGTTGTTATAAGCACTACCTTGTAATGAAGTAGCATTTACAGCATTTTCTATTCCACTTATCATATTGTTAACAGCATTTAAACCTGACTCACTATAACTTTTTAAAGTATTACAATTACTTTCTATTTCACTTCCTAAAATAACTAAACCCATAATAACCTCCTAACCAGCTTTAGATGCCATTTTACTATCAGCATTACTAAAACTTTGAGCAACTTGATTAAATCCTTGTGCAACAGTATTTAAAGATGAGCTTACTTGCTCTATTGATGAACTAGCAAGACTACTAGCTTGTTGCATCTCACTAGTTGGGGTTGTTTTTGTTGCTCCAAATGACACACTAGCTCCACCAATATTTGATGACTTAGTTAAACCACTAGCAATACCACTTGCTACTCCTACATCTGATTTTATATTACTCATTTTCTTTCTCCTTATTTAAATATTCTTTTTTTATTTGTTCTCTATTATCTTCTATTTTCTGATTTACTTTTTTTTCTATTTTAGTTAATACATCTATCATATTTTCTCTTACTTGATTGGCTGTTTGACCTCTAATAGCAGTGTCTAAAGAATCTATTTCTTTTTTTAAATGATAAAGACTATCTTCATAAGCAGATACTTTTTGGTTTAAGTTCTGCATTTTTTCTCTATATATTTCTTTATTATCCATTAAAACGGTAATTTAAACTTTCCATTTTTCATCATCTTCATCATTTTTTGCATTTCTTCAAATTGTTTTAATAATCTGTTTACTTCTTCGACACTTCTTCCAGAACCTTTAGCCACTCTTATTTTTCGACTAGCTTTTAAAATAGTTGGATTTTTTCTTTCTTCTAAAGTCATTGACTTAATAATAGCTTCTATGTGGGCTAAATCTTTAGGGTCTATTTTAACGTTAGTAAGTCCCATTTTTTTAGCTCCTGGTATCATTTTAATTAAATTCTCTAAAGGACCTAATTTTTTTATTTGATTTAATTGATTTAAAAAATCATCTAAATCAAATTTACCTTGTTTTAATTTTTTTGAAGCTTTTAATACTTCCTCTTCATCTAAAACAGATTCGGCTTTTTCAACCATACTAAGTAAATCTCCCATACCTAATATACGAGTAGCCATTCTCTCTGGATAAAATGGTTCTAAACCATCTAGTTTTTCACTTACTCCTATAAACTTGATTGGTATATTAGTTAAATGTCTAAGTGATAAAGCTACTCCTCCTTTAGTATCACCATCTAATTTAGTCAAAATAGCTCCTGTAAGGTTTAAAGATTCATTAAATCCTTGCATGACATTAATAGCATCTTGTCCCATCATACTATCAATTACTAAAAGTATTTCATCTGGTTTAATTAAATCGGATATATTTTTAAGTTCATCCATCAATTCTTCATCAATATGTAGTCTTCCTGCTGTATCTATTAAAACATAGTCATAACCATTTTCTTTAGCATATTCAAGTCCGTTTTTAGCAATTGAAACTGGATTATTTTTACCTTCTTCATACACTTCAATATTTAATTCTCTACCAAGTTGACATAACTGGTCAATGGCCGCTGGTCTATAAATATCACAAGCAATTAACAAAGGTTTTTTATGTTCTTTTTTTCTTAAATAATTTGCTAATTTTCCAATTGTTGTTGTTTTACCACTACCTTGTAGTCCTACCAACATCAAGGTTGCAGGTGAACCTTTGGTATTTAAAGGTACTTCTTCTTTTCCAAGTAATTCAACTAATTCATCTTTAACAATTTTTACAAATACTTCTCCTGGCTTTAAAGATTTTCTTACTTCTTCTCCTAATGCTTTTTCTTTAACGTTTTGGATAAATTCTTTTACTACTTTATAGTTAACATCAGCTTCTAATAAAGCTAATCTTATTTCTCTAGTTATCTCTTTAACATTGTCTTCGGTTATTGTTCCATATCCTCGCATTTTATCTACTGCATTTTGTAATCTTTCTGATAAATTTTCTAACATGTTATCACCATATTCATTGTAACATAAAGTAGGTTTTTAAACAAGGAATCATAAGTAAAAATGTCATAACTTAAAATTGTCTTTACTACTAAATTAAAAAAATTTAAATTTTTTTTTAACTTCCTACAAAAACCGACAAATTTAGCATTTTTTAGTGTTATTATATATTATCAAGAAAGGAGGATTTTATAAAAAATTTTAATAATATTGTATATTTTATTAGCGTACACAATATTTTTTAACAAGCGTTGTTATAATTACAATTGTTTAATTCTAAAAATACATGTTCAGTATTGTTTATTAAGACATAAATATCTAATACTTAAAAAAATTAGCCTTTTAAAATAGCTAATTTTTTATTTTACTAAATTTTTAATTTTTTTAAAATTAATTCCGATAATTGATAGTAAACTAATTATACCAACCATAAAATAGTTACCAATTCTATCTAAAGTAGTAGGGTTTTTAGTTTTATTTTCTTTTGAATTATCAGTTGTAACATTACTATTTATTTTTTCAAAAACTGGTTCTAAAATGATATCTTCGGTAATTTCTTCATCTTCACTAATTATTTTGTTAGTTTTAACATTTCTAAATCCTACAAATTTTTGATTAATACCTTGTTTTTTTAATTCGTTTAATTTTTCTTTATCAGATGCACTTAAATCTTTTAATGTCATGCCTTCTTCTAAAGTAAAGTTTTCTACTCCAATTGTTACTTTGATATTGTATTTTGGTATTATTTTAGTATTTTGATATAATTTAGTATTCATATCAACAGTTTTTCCACTTGCTACAAAACGAGAAAAATCTTTATCTTTTATATTTTGTAGTTCGGTTAGTTTTTGTTTAGCTTCTTCATCTAAATCATTTAAAGTTTGACCTTCAGCTAAAGTATAGGTTTTATCACCAATAGTAACAGTAATTTTATATACACCTTTAATTACCATATTACTATGAATATCTTTAGTAAAATCTATTTCATTACCATTACCATCAACGTATTTAATAAATGTTTTGTTAGTAGTATTTTTTAGACTATCTAAAGCATTTTTTCCTTCTTTACTTAAATCATTTATGTTTTGACCTTCATCTAATCTAAATTTTTCATTACCAATTGTTATTTCAACTTCGTAAACACCTTTGATAGTTACATCTTTAGTTATTTTAGTATTATCTTTGATAGCGTTTTTATCTTCGTCTTCATAACCAACTAATATTTTATCTGTTTTTTCTAAAGCTTTCAAAGCTTGTTTAGCACTATCATTTGATTTAATTAAATCATTTAAAGTCTTTCCTTTTTCAAGTTCATATTCTTCATCTATTGTTACTTTGATAGTATAAACAGGTACTATAGTTGTATGTTTTTTAATTTGAGTATCAGAAGTAATAGTATTACCATCTTTATCTTGCCATCTTTTCCAAGTACCATTTCCATCAGCTGGAGTTTTTAAAGCTTCTAATGCTTGACTACCTTCTGTAGATAAATTTTCTAAGGTTTCATTTTCATAAATATCAAATGATTTATTACCAATAGTAATGGTTACTTTATAAAGTCCTTTAACTTCTAAATTATGATTTAAACCATCAGTTTCTTCAACGGTATTTCCTTTTTCATCAACTAATTTATCAAATTTTTTAATATTTTCATCGACATTTTTTAAAGCTTCTAATGCTTTTTTACCTTCAGAATTTAATTTACTTAAATTGTCATTTTCGTTTACATAGTATTTTTTACCACTTATAGTTACTTCAATTAAATATTTAGCGATTATTTCAGTATGTTTATTTAATTTATCTGTTTTTTCAATTGTTTTACCGGTTGTATCTTCAAAGTGGTCAAATTTTTTAGTTGTTACATCTTCTAAATCTTTTAAAGCTTTAGCCCCGTCTTCTTTTAAATCGTTTAAAGTTTGACCATCTTCAATAGAATATTCTTCACCATTAATTGTGATATTTATTTCATATTTACCAACTATTTCTATATGTTGATGTAATTCTTGTTCTAAATCTAAATCATGTCCTTCACTATCTACTCTTTTTTTGAATGTTTTGCCTTCTACACTAGCTAAAGCATTATAAGCTTCTAGGGCATCTCCTTGTAACTGACTTAATTTAGTTTCTTCATCTACTTCATAAGCTTTTCCGTTAATAGTAACATTAACAGTATATTTTCCTTTAATAGTAGTATTTTTAGAAATTGGTGAATTTTTTTCTATTTGTTTACCTTCTCCATCAACATAATATTTAAAGGTTTTATTTTTTACTTCTTCTAAAGCTTTTAACGCGTTAGCTCCTTCTTTATCTAAATCATTTAAAGTTTGGTTTTCTTTTATTTCATATTCTTCTCCATCAATGGTAATAACAACATTATATTTACCATTAACAGTAGTATTTTTAGTTAATCCCGCATTAGCATCGATATCATTTCCTTTTTCATCGACATAACCAGTTAATTTTTTAGTTTTAACATTTAAAGCATTTAAAGCTTCTAGGGCATCATCTTTCAATTCACTTAATTTAGTTCCTTCATCAACAGTATACTTATTACCACCTATTGTAAGTTCAATAGTATATTTAGCTTTAATAGTTGTATGTTTAGTTAATTTGGTACTTTCTTCTATTTTATTACCATCTTCATCAACATATTGTAAAAAAGTTTTGTCACTAGCTGTTTTTAAAGCATTTAAAGCATCTTTTACATCACCATCTAAACTAGCTATTGTTGAGTTTTCATCTACAGGATATTCTTTTTTATCATCACCAACTTTTATGTTGATTGTATATCTAGCTTTAATAGTTGTATTTTCATTTATTGGTGTATTTTCTAAAATATCTTCACTACCACTTACAAAGCTAGCAAAATCTTTATTGTCTTTATCTTTATTTTTTAGTTCTTCTAAAGCTTGTTTTGCTTCTTCATTTGAATCCATCAAATCCTTTAAAGTTTTTCCTTTTTCTAAATCATAAGTTTCATCAATCGTAACACTAACTTTGAATATTGCTTTTAAAGTAATATCTTTATCTATAGAAGTACTCATTTCAATTTTATTACCATTTTCATCTTCAAAGTGGTCAAAACTATAATTACCATCTGGTGTTTTTAATTCATTTAAAGCACTTTGACCGACACCATCTAAATTTTCTAAAGTTTTTCCTTCATCAAGTTGATATTTTTTACCATTAATTTCCACATTAACTATTTTAGTAAACTTAGGATAAATATCTAAATTTTTATCAATTGTACTTGTCTTTTCAAACTTTACAGTTTTGTCCTTATCTTGAAACCATCCATCAAAACGATAACCATTTATAGTTTCCGTAGGAAAATCATCGGCTGGAATAGATGTATTTTTCTTATAAGCTTTAATAGTTGAAGCCCCATCTTTATCATAAATACCAACAACGGCATAATCATTACTATCATTATATTTATGGTCTACTTCATCAGATGATAAAGTTACATCTTTACCTAGTTTGATAATATTATTATTTTTAGGTTCGGTGGTTGGTCCAAAGTTAAATAAATTTCCTCCCTGCATATAATTATTATCTATTAAAGAGGTTTTACCTGTAATATCTAGTTGAACATCAGATGATTTATCATCATTTATAGATATTAAATGAGTTGGAAGATTACCTGGTTCTTCTTCTTTAGCTTTTTTAGCTTCTAAGGTTGAATCAGTTATTTTAACTCTAAAATTAGTTTGATTATTTATGGCAATAACTTCTTTATCGGTAAAATATGTAGACATTCCTTCAACTGTACTATTAGTTATGTTTAACTTGTTACTATTTCCATTTTCATAATTAATAGCTAATTTTCCTTCAATACTACTATCATCTTGAATATTAATAGTAGTTGAATTTGATAAAACATGAATACCATCATAGAAACATGATAAAGTTGAATTATTAATATTTACTTCTGAATTATCACTACCATTTCCTAAATTTAGAGCAATAGCAGATTTATCATCAGAACTAGAACGATAGATATTCCAAATATAAACTCCATCTAAATTTAAATTTGCTTGTGATTTAACATCAATAAATTTATAATTGTCTCCTTTTATCGAACTACCACTAGGACTAGTTCGGTAATTTTTTAAATTAACGGTTATTGTTTCAGGTGCTTCAATAACAATAGAAGCTAAAATTATTGCTTTACTATTATTATCAGCTTCATCACCAATAATAGTTATATTTTTATTAATAGTTATAACATCATTTTCTGAATTATAACTAGTTCCTTTTTTTAGTTTTAAAATAGCTCCATCATCAGCTTCTTCTATAGCCTTTTTTAAATCTGTTCCCTCAACATAACTACCTTCTTCGGCCTGCGCAAAAGCATGTGGTAAAATAACTCCTATTAGTAAAATTATTCCTAAAAATACTCCTATATGTTTTTTCATTTTTTCAACTCCTGCCATTAAACATTTATTATGTATACATAATAAATACAGTATATACTGTATCAACAAAAGTCAAATCAACAATATATACTTATATATATAGTATAACATGAAAATCAATTTATGCCAACACTATCTTATTTTGAGTTTCGGTTTTTATGATTAATTTATGATAATGTCTTAAGTGTTAGTATTTGATTATGTCTCAAAACTATTATATTATATGTCACAGAGGTGACATAATGAGAAAGGTTGTATTAAGAATGAATGAACAAGAAAAATATGATGTTATCAAAGAACTAGTTAATCATAACGGTAATAAAAATCGAGCTAGTGAAAAACTCGGTTTATCTAGAAGACAAATTAATCGTCTTATTATCACTTATAAGGAGAAAGGCAAATCCGGTTTCGTC
>CANRBE010000011.1 GCA_947628785.1 uncultured Bacilli bacterium | reverse complement strand
CCGTCCACCAAAACGTCCTCGTGGATAAAAGAAAAGGAGTGGAAAATCATGTTGAATTTTGATAAACCAATTTATAAGATAACAAATTATATTGAGAATAATAATTATGGTGAATTTGAATTAGAACCTTTGGAAAGGGGATTTGGTCTAACACTAGGTACAGCTCTTAGAAGAGTATTGTTATCTAGTATGCCAGGTAGTGCTATTATTGCAGTAAAAATTGAAGGAGTAATGCATGAATTCCAAACAATTGACGGTGTTGTTGAGGATGTAACTGCGATTATTCTTAATTTAAAAAATGTCGTTTTAAAAAACCATGCAGAAGGTATTAAAACTATTCATCTTTCTGTAAATGAAGAAAAAGTTGTAACAGCAGCTGATATTGAAGCAGATTCTGATATTGAAATTATGAATCCTAATCAAGTTATAGCGACTATTGCTAAAGGTGGAAAACTTGAAATGGATATGATGGTTGCTAATGGACGGGGGTATATACCATCAAATGAAAATAAAAAGTTTTTAGAAGATGCTCCAGTTGGATATATACCAATTGATGCTATTTATTCACCAATTGAAAGAGTTAGCTGTGATGTTGAAGATGCTAGGGTTGGACAAAATAATAATTATGATAAGTTAATTATGCATGTTAAAACTAATGGTTCTATTAGACCAGAAGAAGCTTTAGCTCTTGGGGCAAAAATTTTAATGGAACACTTTAATATTTTAACTGAATTAAGTGCGATTGCTGATATGACAGGAATTATGACTGCTAAACAAGAAGACAGTAAACTAAAAAAGCTTGAAACATCAATTGATGATTTAGATTTCTCTGTAAGAGCTTATAACTGTCTTAAAAGAGCAGGTATTAACACTTTAGGTGATTTAACTGAAAAATCTGAATTAGAAATGATGAAAATTCGTAATTTAGGTAAAAAATCTTTAAAAGAAGTTATTGATAAGATTAAAGATATGGGACTTAAATTCCGCGAAGATGATTAATAAAGGAGGTAACTATGGCATATAGAAAATTAGGTCGTGATAATAAACATAGAAGAAGTATGTTAGCCAATTTAGTCAAAGACTTAATTATGAATGAAAGAATTGAAACAACTGAAACTAGAGCTAAAGAAGTTCGTAAATTCTTTGATAAAATGATTACTTATGGTAAAGATGGTTCTTTAGTTTCAAGAAGAAAAGCTTTAGCGTTTTTACAAAATGACAAAGTAGCAGTTAAAAAAGTGTTTGACGAATTAGCACCTCGTTTTGCTAAACGTAATGGTGGATATACAAGAATTTTAAAATTAACTGAACGTCGTGGTGACGATGCTTTAATGGTTATTTTAGAAATAGTGGAAGAAGATGCTTAAATTTAAGCATTTTTTTGTTTAAATGACATTTTTCGACTTTTAAACATGATATATTATAATTGTCATTTGACATTTTGTACACATATTTTAATTGAAAAACTCACAAATTATAATTAATATGTGAGTTTTTATTATATATTTTTGCATAGACATATTACTCCTTATACTATATAATTTGAAATTTGAGTACGTGGAGACAAAACACCTTACCTTGTAGGATATATCTCCATTTTAATATACATTATAATTTTATATCGATTACTACTTCCACCATCACTTCTTAAATAGGTTTTAATTATTTTACCGTATTTTCCTAGCATTTTATTTGAGCCAATATTATTGACATCACAATTTGCGTATATTTCTGTAAATCCAAGTTTTTTACATTCTTTTATAATTAAATCAATTAAAATGTAACCAAGTTTTCGACCACGTTAAGACTTTCTAATAACATAAAATATCTTTGAACCATCTTTTAGATAAAAATCATTTTTAGCTAATCTAATTCCCGCTTCCGCAACTGGAATATTATCGACATAAAAGATATATCTATTAGTGCGACATTCAAACTTTTTATCAAAAGATTTAGTTAAGTTTTGAACATAATAATTCTTTTTATAAAAAATATTATAGCAAATAAAAACATTGTCAAATGTAAAAAAACATGATATTATATAAAACATAAAAAAAGGGGGAACATTATGCCAAGAAAAATAAAAACAATTTATGATTATTTTTTAACATTAGCTTCAGAACAAGAAATTAATGAAGTGATGAAAAGTTTATCAGAAGAAGATAAACAATTATTAAAAGATAGATTTGGTGATGATTTATATAATCCTATAAAAACTGAAAATTGGAATAGTGAAAAATCTTATCAATATTATAAGCTTCTTTTACCTAAAATAAAGAAAAAATTAATTAATTATATTAAAGAAAAAAAATTGAATATTGAATTAGAGAAAAAACAAAATCAAATTAAAGAAGAAAATAATAATAAACAAGCATTATTGTTACAATTAATAAAAGATGGAAAAAGCAATAATGAATTATGTGAACGATTAAATATAAGCCATCAAGAATTATATAACCTATTATTAGATTTAAAAAACAAAGGGTATATGATTTCTAGAAAATATTATTCAAACGGTTTAATAAAATATAGTTCAGAAAAAAATACCCAATTACTTAATAGCCAAAAAAATATTGAAAAAACTATTATAACCGATACTAATGAAGATAATGTTAAATTTTTAGTTATATCTGATTTACATTTTGGAAATGAACTTGAAAGATTGGATTTAATTGATAGAGCTTATAATTATTGTATAAATAACAATATAAATATTATTATATGTTGTGGAGATATAATAGATGGAACATATTCTCAAGGAAAACAAAAGATTACTAATGTATATGAACAAATAGAATACTTTATTAAAAATTATCCTTATGATAAAAATATTTTAACATTTGGGGTGGCTGGAGACCATGATATTAGTGCTTTATATAATTCATCATTAAATCTTATTGAAACATGTAATAATTATCGACATGATATTATAATTGGTGGTTTTAATAATACTTTAATTAATTTAAAAAATGATAAGGTTCTTTTATTTCATCATATTGAATATGGTAATTTAAAAGTATCAGAAGCACCAGTTATTTTACATGGACATTCTCATAAGTATTCAACTAAAGTTAAAGATAATAAATTAAATATTATGGTACCATCTTTATCTGATATAATTCACCCAATGCCAACTGCTTTAGAATTAAATATATATTTTAATAAAGGATATATTGTTAATTTAATAGTAAAACAAGTATATTTTGAAAATCAAGATATTATTTTAAATGAATCAACATTTAATATTCAACATAATAAAACAATTAATAATAATGTAAAAAATGTAGAAAATTTTTTTCAAGAGTTTGGTAGTGAATGTGAAGAGTCTAAAAAAACTCATGTTAAGCAACTATCACAAATAGAAAAGTTTAATTTGAAATACGGAAAACAAAAATAATTATAAAGTTTTAGACATCAAAACTATTTAAGTTGGATGTCTTTTTGATATTTATAATAAAATAAATGATAACTACCATAAAATACAAGAATTCATTAACAATTTAAAAGGGGAATATACAATTTTAATAGTTGCTCATAGGTTGTCAACTGTTATTGACTGTGATAAAATATTTGTAATTGATGATGGTAAAATAATAACAGGTGATGATATGGAAGTAAAAAGAGGTTTTATAAAAGAAGTATATATTCCAGTTAAAGAAAATGATGATATATATTCAAGTAACCAGATAGGTTTTAAAATTCAAATAGATAATAAAGTAATTAAAATAGAAGAAGAACAAAATAGTTATAATACAGAAATATTAAAAAATGATGAAGTTAATGTTATAAGACAAACAATAGATGGAAAAGAATTTATTGATATAGAAAAGGTTGATTATAATGAATAGTTATAACATAGTTGGTTTATATAACCATAATATAAAATCTTATGAAAAGTTAAAAGATAATTTAAAAAATGATAATATTGCTGCCATAGTTCATGCGACTGGAACTGGAAAAAGTTATAATGCTATACAATATTTATATGATAATAAAGATAAAAAATCTTTATACCTAGTACCGACAAATAGTATAGCAGAACATATTGAAAAAGTAATTGATGAAAATCCCAATTTAGATAGAAAAAAAGATTTTTTAAATTTATCTTTTAAAACTTATCAAAGTTTAATTAATTTATCAATAGATGAAATAAAAAAAATAGCTATTGATATTTTGATATTAGATGAGTTTCATCATTTAGGGGCACCTATTTGGGGAAAGATGGTCGAGTTAATTATTAAAACTCATCCTAACATAAAAGTAATTGGTTTAACAGCTTATACAGTAAGAGATAGAAATACAAGTTATGAAAGAGATATGACCAGTTCAGAAACAGATGAAATATTTTCCAATAAAGTAGTAAGTAGATATGATTTATGTGATGCATTAATAGATGGTGTTTTACCTAAACCTATTTATAAAAGTGCTTATGTTCATTTATTAAAAAAAGAAGAATATGTCGAAAACAAATTAGAAAAATTAGATCATAATTCTACAAACTATCAAGAATTATCAAAATTGTTAAAAGATACTAAAAAAAGAATTCATGAGGCTTTAAGTATCAAAGATGTTTTTAAACAAAATATTAAAAAAGATGGAAAATATATCTATTTTTGTCCAGTCAAAACCGAAAAAGGAGTCAATGAAATAGAAGATATAATCAAGGAAGCTAGAATTTGGTTATATGAAATGGGTTTAACGGATAATGATTTTGAATTTTATATAACGACTAGTGACATGGGTAATTTAGGTAAAACAAATAGACAAAATTTTTACAATGATTTAGATTTAAATGGTAATAAAATAGATACAAAATTAAGAATTATGTTTGCGAAAAATCAGTATAATGAAGGAGTCCATGCTCCAGGTTTAGATGGTGTTATAATGGGTAGGTCTACCAGTTCAGATATAGTTTTCTTTGAACAATTAGGGCGGGCTTTATCGGTTAGAGGAGATACCAAAAAAGAGTATGATAAATTAAATTTAAAAAGTATAGAAGAATTAAAGTTATTGTGTAAAGAAAGAGGTATTGAAGTAAAAGAAGGTACTGAAAAGGAAGAAATAATTGAAAAACTACTTTCGCCTGTCATAATAGATTTAGCTGGTAATATTGATTTTATTAAAGAACTTGAAAAAAATTTAAAAACAAGGTTGACTGAAATAATTAAACAAGGAAGTAATCAAACAAGAAAAATATATATTAAAGATGCTACTTTTGATATTGAAATGATTAATGAAGATTTATATGAAATCATAAGATATATGTTTGACCGTTTAAAGATGACTTGGGATGACTATTATAAGCTAGCTAAAAAATATTATGAACATTATAAAAATTTAGAAATTCCTATATTTTTTAAAACTAGTGATGGAATTAATTATAATGAAAATGGTGAAGTTAACCTTGGAAATTGGATAGCTACTCAAAGACAAAATTATGAAAATTTATCTGAAGATAAAAAGAAAAGATTAAGCGAAATAGGATTTATAAAAAGTATACTTGAAGAACAATGGAATAGAAATTATGAACTAGCGAAAAGATACTATGAATATTATGGGAATTTAAACATTCCTGTAAAATTTAAAACTAATGATGGAATTAATTATGATGAAAATGGTGAAGTTAATCTTGGAAGTTGGATAGCATTTCAAAGAAATAGTTATAAGGGAAAAAGAGGACAACTATCTTCAGAAAAAATAAATCTTTTAAACAAAATAGGTATAATTTGGTTTAGTGAAAAAATTGATAATAAACTACAAAAAGAAGAAATAACTAAAAAAAATACAAAGAATAAACAAAAAGAAATATTAAATAGAGTTATAACTTATTTAGAACTATATGATGATAGTGATTTACCATCTAAAGATGAAATAAATGATAAACTTATTGATGAATTAAATCATAAAACCAGATAAATCGACAAAAAAACCAAAAATTTGTTCTTGACAAATAGTATAAAAGATGATATCATATATCCCATCTAAGGGGGAATAACTATGAATTATGAGGAGGAATTATATAAAACCAATATATTAATTGAACAATTAAAAAATTATCCAATTAAGGATAATCAAGGGTTTTATACAAAAAACTATCAACAATTAAAAAAACTAGAAAGAATAAGAAGAACTTTACTTACTTATATGACTAGAGAACAATTAGCTCAAACTAAAAAAATAGAAATACACCATATAAAGAAATAGAAAATATTTAAATTTTCTATTTTTTCATGTATAATAAAATTAGGTGGTTTTATGAAAGCGTTGATAATAGGAGCTAGTTCTGGCTTAGGAGAACAATTTGCGAAAGAATTAAGTTATCAAGGATATGATTTGATATTAGTAGCTAGAAGAAAAACAAGATTAGCTAAATTAAAAAAAGAATTAGAAACCAATGTGACAGTAATACCTATGGATATTTCATCAACTTATAATTGTATGGATTTATATAATCAAGTTAAAGATGAGGAAATAGAAATTTTAATTAACTGTGCAGGATTTGGAGTTTTTAATGAATTTATAGAAAGTTCATTAGATAAAGAATTAGATATGATTGATACTAATATAAAAGGAGTACATATTTTAACTAAACTATTTTTACAAGAATTTACTAAAAGAAATAGAGGTTATATTTTAAATGTTGCTTCACTAGCTGCCTTTTTCCCAGGACCATTAATGGCTAGTTACTATGCTTCTAAAGCATATGTATTAAGACTTACCGAAGCTATTTATGAGGAATTAAAACAAGTAAAAAGTAATGTATCTGTAAGTGTTTTATGTCCAGGACCTGTCGATACTGAATTCAGTAAAGTTGCGAAGGTAAATTTTAAATTACCAAGTTTGTCAAGTGAAGAAGTAGTTAAATATGCAACAAAACAGATGTTTAAAAGAAAACTGATTATTATACCTGGATTTAAATTAAAATTATGTTATTATTTAAGATTTTTATTGCCAGAAAAAATAAAAGCTAAAATAGTTTATAATATTCAAAATGAAACCAATTAAATTGGTTTTTTTGTTTAAAGTATTGTAATAAAAACAAAAATATTATAATATAAAAAACATGACTTCAAAAAACATATTTACATTAGAAAATAATATCGTATTAGATAATGAACAAAGAAAATGTATTTTAAATGATAGTAATGCTACTTTATTAATAGCTGGAGCTGGTAGTGGCAAAACAACTACCATTCAAGGTAAAATAAAGTATTTGATTTTAGAGAAAAAAATAAATCCTAAAGAAATACTTTGTATATCTTTTACTAGAAAAACAGTATATGAGTTAAAAGAAAAACTTTTAAAAATAGATAAGAATATTGATGTTTCAACTTTTCATAGTTTAGGTTTAAAAATAATTAAAAAATTAAGTAATAAAAATTACAATGTAGCTTCTAAAAACTTATTACAAAAAATAGTTAGAGAAATTTTAAAAACTAAAAAAATAAAAGATAATTTAATTTATGAAAAACAGCTATTATCATTTTTAAACATGATAATTTCTAATAATTATTCTATAAATAAATTAAAAGAAAAAATCAAACAAGAAAAAAACATATTTTTAAAAAAATTTTATCTTAATTCATATACTTGTTATCAAGCTTACTATAGTCATTTAAATAAAAATAATTTAATTGATTATCATGATATGATTTTAAAAGCTATTAATCTTCTTAAAACAAAATATTATAAAAAATATCAATATATTATTATTGATGAATATCAAGATATATCTTATATAAGATATCAATTAATAAAAGAATTAATAAATCAAACAAAGGCTAAACTACTAGCGGTCGGAGATGATTATCAAAGTATTTATAATTTTACGGGTAGTAGAATTGATTTATTTATTAATTTTAAATCATACTTTCCTAACTCTGATATTTTATATTTAAAAAATACTTATCGTAATAGCCAACAATTATTAAACTATACCACTAGTTTCATTTTAAAAAATAAAACTCATATTAAAAAAAATTTGTGTTCTATTAAACAAGACAATAATCCAATAATTTTTATTAAATATATATCTATTTCTAATGCTATAAAAAAATTATTACCTAAATTATCTGGTTCAGTATTAATATTAGGACGAAATAATCAAGATATTAATTTACTTAAAAATAAAGAAATAATAATTAACGATAATGTAATACATTATCAAAACTATCAAGCTAAATTTTTAACTGTTCATAAGGCCAAAGGTTTAGAAAGTGATAATGTTATTTTAATAAATATGAAAAATGATTTATTAGGTTTTCCAAACCAAATAAAAGAACCATTTTATATTAATTTATTTCCAAGTTTAAATGAACATTATCCCTATGCTTCTGAGAGAAGACTTTTTTATGTAGCTTTAACTAGAACTAAAAATAAAGTTTATATTATGGAACCAATACTTAAAAAGTCAATATTTATTAAAGAATTAAAACAAATAATCAAATCAAACTCTTGAAAGAAAAGCATAAGTTTGTTAAGATAATAATAGGTGATAAAATGAAATTCCCAAATAAAGACCCAAAACCAATTCCCAAAAGACAAGAAAAATCAGCTGTTGATTCTTACAAACAAATAAATGTTAATGATAATAAACAGATAAATAATACTATGGTTCAAGGTCAATCTAATTTTTTTAATTCCAATATAAATATGAAAGAAACTAGTCCCATACCTCATGAAGAAATCGAAAATTTAAAGAAAAATGCTTTAGTTAGTAAACATATTGGTATGGAAAATCAACCAGTTAAAACAGAAAATGGATACTATCAGGTAGCAAATCAAAACATCGAACCTTCATCTTTTTCTCATGTTAATATGGGAAATATGGAAAATCCCACATCTTTTGGAACAACTATTATGGAGGAACAAGGAAATAAAAATGTTATTTTAGAAAAAGTAAATGAACAACCATATGTTGATATTAAAGCAGAAATGAAACAATTAGAACAAAAAAATAAAAAAAGACGAAGAAAGATGTTATTAGAATTATTAATGGTTTTAGGAATTATATTATTAATTATTGCTATTTTTATTATTTATCAATTAACTGGACCGACAAGTAACAAAAAAAGTTTGTTTTGTGTAGCTAATATGCCAGCCCAAGATGAATATGCATCTTTAGTTTTACAAAAAACTTATTACTCTCAAAAAAGTGGTCTTTATAAAGCAGAATTACAAGGTAAATACGTTTTTTCATCTAAGGAAAATTATGAACAAAATATAGAAAAAATAATTGGTAGTTTATCTAATCAAACAGGTATAGTTAATGAAACATTTAAAGATGATAATAATTATATGTTGACAGTTAAAACAACATATAATTATAAATCAGAAAATCAAGTAATTGATAATAGTAATGATTTATTAAGTTTAGACTTAACTAGTAAAACTTTAGAAGATATAAAAAGTAAAGAAGAACAAATAGGTTTAAAATGTAATATAAAATAAACCTTTTTTTTATGCCCAAAAATTAATTAAAACATATAATATATTGAGAAATGGGGTGGACAATTTGAGTCGGACTCTTTATGAATTAAATGTAAATGAAAGTTTATTGATAGAAAAAATAAATTTAGACAAAAAAACTAAGCATCGACTTTTAGATATGGGTTTGATTAAAGGAAGTATTGTAACTTGTGTTTTTAATAGTCCTTTTAAAGATCCCAAAGCTTATTTAATAAAGGGGACCGTATTAGCAATTCGGAAAGAAGTTGCTTTAAAAATAGAAGGGAAGATTTATAATGAAGATAGCACTAGCTGGTAATCCAAATGTCGGTAAGAGTACTGTTTTCAATGCTTTAACAAACATGAATCAACATACTGGTAATTGGGCGGGAAAAACAGTAGCTAATGCTTTAGGTAGTTATCAATATCATGGTAAGAAATATAATGTTTATGACCTGCCTGGTACTTATTCACTCACGACAAATTCTTTGGAAGAAAAAATCGCTAAGGATTTTATTTGTTGTGAGAAACCAGATGTAACTATAGTAGTTTGTGACGCTACTTGCTTAGAGCGAAACTTAAATTTAGTTTTACAGATTTTACAGATAACTTCATCAGTTATTGTAGTTGTTAATTTAATGGATGAAGCTTTAAAAAAACAAATAGAAATAGATATTAAGAAATTAAGTGAGATTTTAAATGTTCCTGTTATTCCAACAGAGGCAAGAAAGAAAAAAGGTTTAAAAGAACTAAAAGATATAATTGAAAGTGAAACATTTAAAAATAATAGTGGTTATACTATTCACTATCCAGATAATATTGAAAAAATATTTAAAAAATTATCGAAAAAAAATATTGTTAGACCAAATGAACAAATAAATTATATAAAGGATAATGTTTCTAAATATGGAGAAGATATTGTGGATACAATCGATAAAACAATTATTTTAGAAACTGAAAAAATAGCCAAAGAAGTTGTTATGTTCAAAAATAAAAATTATAGAGCAAGAGATTTAAAAATAGATTATATTTTAACTAATCCTTGGACGGGAATTCCTATTATGTTTTTAATGCTTTTAGGAATTTTATGGATAACTATTAAAGGAGCTAATATTCCATCAGATATACTTTTTAGTTTATTCAATAAATTAGAAATATTTTTAAGAGATATTACTAATTTTCCAACTTGGCTTTCAAATTTACTGTTTGATGGGATATATAGAACTGTTACTTGGATAGTTGCAGTTATGTTGCCACCAATGGCTATATTTTTTCCTTTGTTTACTATTTTAGAAGATTTAGGATATTTACCAAGAGTAGCTTTTAATTTAGATAAATGTTTTAAAAAATGTTGTACTTGTGGAAAACAAGCTTTAACTATGTGTTTAGGATTAGGTTGCAATGCTGCTGGAGTAACTGGGGCAAGAATAATTGACTCACCAAGAGAAAAATTAATAGCCATTTTAACAAACAGTTTAATGCCATGTAATGGTAGATTTCCAACTTTGATAACAATTATAAGTTTATTTTTAGTAACATCTTCATTTTTTAGTAGTTTTTTCTTAAGTTTGTTTATTCTCTTAAGTGTATTAATGACTTTTTTAGTATCATATTTTTTATCAAAAACTTTACTTAAAGGACTACCATCATCGTTTACTTTAGAACTCCCACCTTACCGTAAACCTCAAATTGGAAAGGTGATAATTAGATCTATTTTTGATAGAACTTTACATGTTTTAGGAAGAGCTATTTTAATAGCTTTACCAGCTGGTTTACTTATTTGGATTATTGCTAATATTCATATTGGTGGAGAAACTATATTAGCGATTTGTTCTAATTTTTTAGATCCTTTTGGTAAATTATTAGGATTAGATGGGGTTATTATTTTGGCTTTTATTTTAGGAATACCAGCTAATGAAATTGTTTTACCACTTATTATTATGAATTATATGAATAAAGGTAGTATGGAATCTTTTACTAATTTAATGGCTGTTAAAACTTTACTTATAAGTCATGGTTGGACTTTAAAAACTGCTTTATGTTTTTTAATTTTTGTATTATTTCATTTTCCATGTTCAACTACTTTACTTACTATCAAAAAAGAAACAGGAAGCCTTAAATGGACTATCTTATCTTTTATACTACCGACATTTATTGGAATAGTTTTATGTCTGGTTGTTAATAATTTTGCCAATTTATGTAAGTTTATGTAAATAATTGACATTAGTTAAAAAAAAGTATATTCTTTTAATAGGTGATAGATAATGGAAAGGCATGCAATATGTTATAATGAAACCAATCGACATATTTTTAGAAAATTACTTCCTCTTTTAAATGAAACTAAAAAACATAATGCTTTAGGTTCATTTACTAAAAGAAGTAATAAAAATAGTATTGGTTATCATTTTGAGATAAAAAGGGTTGGAAGTTTTTTAGATAAGCAGGTAGTTGGTGAATTTGATATTGTTATTGATGCTACTTGTTTAAATGACCCTATTATTGAATGGTTTGATGAATTATGTAATCAACCAGTTATTAATTATATTAGTAACAAATTAAATAAAAAGATGGTTATTATTCCAAAACTTAAACCAGATTGTAATCAAGATTTTGATGAAAAAATAAGAAATAAATTCTTAGAAAGTTTTATAACTAGGTGATTTGATGATTAAATTAATAATTGATAACATTGATAATTTTAATTATGAATTAAAAGATAAAGATAATAATAAATATACTTTTGGTTTTGAGTTTTATGATATACCTAATAAACCTAAAGTAGGAGATTACTTATTTGTAGATGATGAAATACTTAAAATGGAACATGAGTTACTTAGTTTTGGAGCATTAGATAGTATTTATGGAAAAAAAATAGATATTACGAAAGAAAAAGAAATAATTATTTTAGTTTTAAATAGTGAAAAGTATTATTTAAAAAGACTTTATGGTTAGAGTTTTAAAGAAAAAATGCTTTTATTTTAATATCGAAATTACTGCATAATATTGTGCAGTTTTTATTATAATTGTTAGAATATAACAACCTTGACTGTTTATGTCGAAATATGATAATATAAAAATACAGAAAATAGGAAGTTGGTAGTATGAAAAAACATGGAATAATTATTGGAATAGTTGTATTTGTTGTTATTTTAATAGTGATATTTGTTATGTTAAATAAGTCAATCAAAAAAGACCAGGAAGAAACTAAAAAAAAGATGGAAGAAGTAACTGACGAATATAATAGTTTTACTCAAAATATTACTTTGTTTAATGAAAAAAGAGAAGAGCTTGCGGAAGTATTAGGTAATGATCAAATATATTATGCTAATTTATATAAAAATTCAAATTTAATTCAAGAAAAAATTAAATCTTGTGAAGAAGTAGTTACGAAAATTCAAAATAAAAATGAAACAATAACTAAACTATGTGAAAAATACTATCCTGATAATGACATAAATGATAAATGTGATAATTATAAAAAAACTTATCAAAAAGTAAATGAAATACTTAAAAAAGATGTTGATAATTATAATCAAATGGTCGATAAGTATAATGAGTGGACTAAAACTAACCCTAAATATAAAACAATCGAAAAATATAAACTAGAGGATGTGAACAATGGATAATAAAGAATGGGAAGATTTGTTTGTAGATCAAAATGATGAACAAATAACTATGAGAATACAAAATCAACAAATTCAAAAAAAATTAGAAGAAGAACAAAATGAAACTAAAAAAAATAAAAAGAAAATGAGTTTAAAGAAAAAAATAATTATTACTGTAGTAACTTTAATGATTGTAGGTGTTAGTTCATTTGGCTTTTTATTGTATGGACCATATGCAGGTTTTAGGGAATGGTTAGTAACAACCGCTATGACTACATTAAGTCATCAATACTTAGCTACATGGTTTTATGATGATGCTACTATCAAAAAAATAATGGATAAAAATAAAGTAGTAGAAAGAGATGAAGATACTGATACTTCTTTAGTCAATGTTAACAACTTATCTTTTGATGTAAAAAACTATAAAAATGAATATGAAAGAGATATTCTTACTAAAGAACCTAATAATGATGATTACAAACTAATTAATATAACTGGTAAAAAGTATAAAGGTTACTTAGTAGCTATATATCATCCTGAGAAACTAAAAGTTATGACTTCTAAATATTTAGGTAAAACTGGACAATATTTAACTAAAATGACTAAAGAACAAAAAGCTACTCTAGCAATAAATGGCGGAGGATTTTATGACCCTAATTATTCAAGCAATGGTGGAATACCTCAAGGAACTGTTATCCAAAATGGTAAAGTAGTTTCTGAAAGAAGCTATGGTAGGTCTGGAGGGATAATAGGTTTTACTAAAGATAATAAACTTACTTTACTTCAAAATACTAATGGAAATAATGCCATAAAAAAAGGAATTAGAGATGCAGTAACTTTTGGACCATTTTTAATAGTTAATGGTAAATCTGCTTTTGTAAAAGGTAATGGTGGTTGGGGAACTGCCCCAAGAACAGCGATTGGACAAAGAGCTGATGGAATTGTTTTATTTTTAGTAATTGATGGACGTACTTTAAAATATCCTGGAGCTGATATGGGTGATTTAGTAGAAATCATGGAAAAATATGGTGCTATAAATGCTGCTAATTTAGATGGTGGAACTTCTAGTAATTTAGTTATTAATAATAAATTGATAAATGACCCAATCGATGGATCTGGTAGACATGCTACTAGACCAATCGCAACAGGAATTGGTTTATTTTCATAAATTAGAGAATTAAAAATAATTCTCTTTTTAATTAATAAATGTTTATGATATAATAACTTAATAAGATAATTATTTAATTATAGAGACGGTGATTTTATGAATAAAATATTTAATCGACTAAAAAGATTTTTAGCTAACTTTGTCAAATATATCTTTTATTTATATTTGTTTATATGGATTTTAGGTTTGGTTGTTGTTAGTGTTGTATCTATATTTGAAGACGATGAGGAGATAACTTCTTTAGCTGATGGCTTTACAATTTCTTCTTATAATGTGGTATTAGATGTTAAAGAAGATAATAAAATAGATGTTACCGAAAATATAACTGTTAATTTTTCTGAAAACTATAAACACGGAATATATAAATTTACCCCATTATGGTTAAAATATACTGGTAAAGATGGAAAAACTATAAAAAGAAAAGCACGTATTTCAAATTACCAAGCGGTTGGAGATCCTTATACTTTAGATACAGTAAAAAGAAAAGCTCGAATTAAAATAGGTAGTGCTTATGAATATGTAAATGTCGGAGATAAAAATTATGTAATTAAATATACATATGATATGGGAAAAGACCCTTTTAAAAATTTTGATGAATTAATATTTCATGCTTATGGAGATTATTGGGGAACCGAAATAAAAAATGCTTCAATAGAAGTTCATATGCCTAAAGATATAAATGGTTATAAAATTAACTTTTTTACGGATAAATATAGAAAAAGTAATGTCAATGATGTAGTTGATTATAAAGTATTTAAAAATACATTATATGCTACTTTTAATGAACAAAAAAATTATCAAAAACAACTAAAAGATTACTGCCAGGGTGAAAAACAAGAGGATGATAATTGTGTTTCTGAATTTTTAAGATACTATTATAAACCTCTTGATAAATCATTGACGGTTGATATAGAATTACCTGATGGGTATTTTGTTGGGGGAAGTTGGAATTATGGATTTGGTTCATTTTTCATTTCAATAGTAATATTTATCCTTACAATATGGACTATTTATAAATGGATTAAATATGGAAAAAATCACCCTAAAGAAACTCAAACTGTAGAATTTTATCCACCAGATAATTTAAATGCCGCTGAAGTTGGTTATGTATTTAATAAATGGCAACCTAGTAAAAAATTTACTATTGCTTTAGTAATTCAGTTAGCTAGTAAAGGATATATAAAAATAGATGATTTAAAAGATAAAGATAATAATATTCAAATTACTAACTTGATTATTAAACCAAAAGAATTAAAAGATTTTGATAAAACATTACCAAAAAGAGAAATAAATGTGAAAAAGTTAAAAGATGCAGATAAAAATTTAACTAAAGAAGAAAACACTATGATGATGTATCTGTTTAAAAATGGTGATACTAAATTATTAAAAACTAATATTGATAAATTTTTAAAAGTAAAAGATAAATTAGTAAATGATGGTTATATAGAAATTATCAGTGATAATGAAGAGAGTCGATTAATAGATATCGATGATAAAAAAGTTCAATATGATAAAGAAGTTGAAAAATATAATAAAGATATGGAAAACTATACAAAAGAAATGTCTAAAATGCCATCAATATCTGATATGGAAAAAATAGTTTATGATAGATTGTTTGAAAAAGAAGATGTAGTAATTTTAAGCAAACATCGTACTTTCTATAAAGCTTTTAGTAATGTAACGTCATGTTTAAAAGACAGTTTTAAACATAAAGTATATGATGAACAATCAGCTAAACAAATGATTTGGGCAATTATTAGAGGAATTATAATATTAATATTAAGTATTGTATCTTATAGATATGTTGAAGATTTAGACCCAAAATTTAATATATTATATTATTTATCATTTATGTGTAACTTTATAAACTTATTCTTTATATTATTTATGAAAAGAAAAACTAAGTATGGAGAATATATTACTGCTAAAATTAAAGGATTTAGACATTTTCTAATTACAGCTGAAAAGCCTCGTTTAGAAGCAATAGTTACAGAAAATCCTAAATATTTTTACAATATTTTACCTTATACTTATGCTTTAAATATTTCTAAAAAATGGATAAAGAAATTTGAAAATATACCTGTTTCAGAAATGGATATGGGAACATTTAATTATGGAAGTGATTCTGCATATTATCATTTTTATGATAGTGTTTATTATCCTTCTCCATCCTCATCAAGTAATAATTCAAATGGTTGTTCATCATGCGGTGGGGGATGTTCTTCTTGTGGAGGCGGATGTTCATCATGTGGTGGTGGTGGCTCTTGGTAAAAAGATTTGTATTACAATGGCATTTAAGTGAGTATTGTAATTTAAAATGTTTACATTGTTATCAAGAGTCCCATAAACCTATTGAGTTAAAGTATGAACAACTAGTAAAGATATATGAACAATTCAAAGAATTACTTAATGATTTAAAGATGAAAGGTCATATAAATATAACAGGTGGTGAACCATTATGTAATCCTTATCTATTTAAAATTTTAGACCTTATCAAAAAAGATCAAGATTTAATAACTTTTTCTATTCTTACTAACGGTACTTTAATTAATGAAAATATCGCTAAAAAATTAAAAAGTTACAATCCTTATTATGTTCAGGTAAGTTTAGAGGGTGGTAAAAAAACTAATGATTATATAAGAGGTAAGGGTACTTATAAAAAAGTAGCTAAAGGGATTATTAATTTAAGAAAACAAGATATTTTTACATCTATTTCTTTTACTGCAACTAGATTAAACTATAAAGAGTTTCCTAAAGTTGTAAAATATGCCAAAAAGTATGATGTAAATAATGTTTGGTCAGATAGATATATTCCACTAGGTGATAATATTGATAAAAATATGTCTTTAAATTATAAACAAACTAGAGAGTATTTAGCCATAATGAATAAAGAAAGAAATAAATTGATAAAGGAAAAAAGTCATACTACTATATCGATGTATCGAGCTTTACAATTTCAAATGACTAATGATTTTGCTTATGGTTGTACAGCTGGTGATACTCTTTTAACTGTTATGGAAAATGGTGATTTAGTTCCTTGTAGAAGAATGCCAATAGTAGTAGGAAATTTATTTGAAACTAAAATGATTGACTTATATAAAAACAATAAAATATTAAAGAGATTAAGAGTAAAAAAAATTCCAGATGAATGTTTAAGTTGTGAACATTCTGAAATGTGTCATGGTGGTTTAAAATGTTTAACATATGCACTTTATAATGATTTAAATCATAAAGATATAGGTTGTAATATTGATATTGTTAAATAAAATTGGTTTATATATTTAGCCAATTTTTTTGTGTTTGATTTTTATAATAAAATTTATTTGTCAAAAATACACAAAATAAAATAAAAATATTGTCAAATTATAGTTTTTTATAATATAATATATATTAAATTGGTGGTAGAATGAAAGAATTAATTGAAGTAGAGAATTTGTTTTTAAAATATGATAATAAAACATTATTTGATAATTTAAATATTAAAATAGATAAAAATACTTTTCTATCTATTTTGGGACCTAATAAAAGTGGTAAAAGCTATTTAGCCTCAATTATTAGTTTGGAAAAAAAATGTGATAATATCAAAATAAATGGTAAAAAAATAAATAAAATAGAAAAAGAAACTTTAAAACAAGAAATACTTTATATAAATTCTAAACCAGATAATATTTTAAAAGATAAAACAGTTAAACAATATATGAATGAGTTATTTGAAAATAATGATAAAATCAAAAAACCAATTCAAAATTTGTTAAAATTAAAAGAAATAGAAAATAAAACTTTTAATCAAATGAGTTTAGGAGAAAAAAAACGACTTCAATTTTTAAAATATTTTTTAAAACAACCAATTATTGTAATATTAGACAATGCTTTTAACAGTATGACAACTAAGTATAAAAAACCTATTTTAGAATACTTAAAAAAAGAGTGTTTAAATAAAAATACAACTGTGATTATGATACCAACTGATATAGAAGATATCATGTATTCTGATAAAATTTCTTTTATAATCAACAGGCAAATAATTACTTTTCCAATCAATGAAGTATACGAAAGGGAAGCTTTATTTAAAGATGTATCTTTTAATAGGCCTTTTATAGTAGAATTATCAAACAAATTAAAATATTATGATTTAATTAATGAAATTTATTTAGATGAAGAAAAGTTGGTGCAAAAATTATGGAAATCAACATAGAAAATATTAATTTGAAAGACCGTTTAAAAGATATAAATATTGAAATACCTATTGGTAAGACAACAGGTATAATTGGAAATAATGGTAGTGGTAAAACATCTTTGTTAGAAGTATTATCTTTGAATATTAAAACTCCAGGTAATATAACTATAAAAGGTAAGCAATTAGAAAAAAATAAAATTGGTTATTTATCGCAAGATATAGATACCAATTTTAAAAAGGACACAGTAATTAGTGAATTACAAAATGTTTTAGAAGAAAATAATTATCCTAAAACAAAACAGGAAAAAAGAAAAAAAGATGTTTTAACAATGGTTAATTTAACTAATTATGAAAATAGAAAAATAAATACATTATCTAATAGTGAAAAAAAATTATTAAAAATAGCTTGTGTTTTAATCCATAATCCGAAAATATTAATATTGGATGAACCATTTGAATGTTTAGATAATAATGAAATAAATAATATTTTAAAGATAATTAGATTGTTAAAATATCGTTATAAAAAAACCATTATCATAGCTTCTAATCAAACTGATTTATTGCATAAATTAAGTGATAAAATCATAGTAATGGATAAAGGAAAAGTAATAAAAGAAGGAGATAAATATAGTGTTTTTGAAAAAGACAATTTAACTAAAATAGGAATTGATATACCTAAAGTGATAAAATTTTCAGATACTGTTAAAAGTAAAAAAAAGATAAATTTAGGTTATCGAGATGAGATAAATGATTTAATTAAAGATATATATAGATTTATAAAATGAGGTGAAAAAATGAGATATTTTATGACATTTGCGTATGATGGGACAAATTATAAAGGTTATCAAAAACAGCCCAAAGAAAAAACTATTCAGGCAGAAATAGAAAATAAATTAAAAAAGATAAACAGTAATAAAGCTGTTGAAATTCATGCATCAGGAAGAACTGATGCTCATGTTCATGCTTTAAATCAAAAGGCCCATTTTGATTTGGACAAAGAAATTGAACCTGAAAAGTTAAAGGAATCATTAAATAAATTAATTAATGACGATATATATATAAAAAATATAGTAGTTGTAAATGATGATTTTCATGCTAGGTACAATGTTAAAGCTAAAGAATATATATATAAAATAAATATAGGGGAATATGACCCAATAGAAAAAAATTATGTGTATCAATATAATAAAAGATTAGATGTGGTCGCAATGGAAAGAGCTTTAAAGTATTTAGAAGGTACTCATGATTTTAAGTCATTTATTAAACTAGATAATGAGACTAAAGATGATGATTGTATTAGAACTATTGTCCAAGCTAATTTATATCGTAATTTAAAAGATGTTAATAAGATTACTATTTCTATTTTAGGGACTGGTTTTATGAGGTATATGGTTAGAAATATAGTTGGGACATTAATTGAAGTAGGACAAGGCAAAAGACAAAGTGAAGATATAATTGAGATATTAAATAGTAAGGATAGAAAAGAAGCGGGTATCACAGCTGCTCCTGAAGGTTTATATTTAAAAGATGTATTCTATTAAAAAGGAGTTTATATGAAAAATCAAAATTATTTAAATAAGTTAGAAATACTTATCAATGTTATCAAGATAGAAAAAGGTCATCTTCATATACTCCTTTTTAAAAAAGGGACAGAACCATATAAAGGGTATTGGATGTTACCAAGTAGTTTACTTTTTTCTTCTGAAACTATTGAACATTGTATGTTAGATACAATGATTAATATGGTTGGTTATGAACATAATGAGTTTTATCATGTTAATGTTTATAATGATTTTAAAACTCCAATAGATAGAGTAATAGAATGTTCTAGTATTGCTTTATTAGATGAAAAAAAAGCTAAGGAAAGACATAAAATAGCTGGTTTTGAAAGTAATTGGTTTTCTATTTATGATTTACCTAAAATGGTTGGTAATCAAAAGGATATAGTAAATGATGCCATTAGTTATTTAAGAAATTGTTTAAAAATAGATATTATTTTAAAAAAATTGTTTCCTGAGTATGTTACTTTAAAAGATTTACAATCTTTATATGAAGAGTTATTTAATCAAAAAATGGATAGAAGAAATTTTAGAAAGAAAATGTTATTATCTGGAAAAATAGAAAAGACAGAGAAAAAAGTGAAAAATACAACTGGTCGACCAGCTACCTTTTATGTAATAAAATAGTGTTTGAATGAATTAATATTCATATTATGTGTATATATACATAATAAATGTTTAATGGCAGGAGTTGAAAAAATGAAAAAACATATCGGAATATTTTTAGGAATAATTTTATTAACGGGTATTATTTTACCACATGATTTTGCGCAGGAAGAAGAAGGTAGTTATGTTGATGGAACAGTTGAAAGTGCTTTGAAATTTAAAACAAGTGAAGGTATTTTAAATGATTTGATAATTGCTAAAACAGCTAAAATAGATGAAAAATTAAGTTTTAGAAGATATGCTAAAGTTCAAAATCTGATTCAGAAGTATTTGGAAGTTATATTCATATGGGGGTAAAATAGCTTTTT
Source organism: uncultured Bacilli bacterium (assembly GCA_947628785.1). Taxonomy (GTDB): domain Bacteria; phylum Bacillota_I; class Bacilli_A; order RF39; family UBA660; genus HGM10857. The sequence goes on along the minus strand of CANRBE010000011.1, from coordinate 2,421 downwards.
TGACTATCTTGGATAAAGTTAGTGAAGAAGTAGCTAAACAAATAAATGGATAAATTATATTTGTAAACAAAACGTAAAGAGATTGTATTTAAAATAATATAATCTTTTTTTTGATGTAAAAAAATGATATCTTAAAAATAGGAGGAGTATTATGAATAATGTAGAAAATGATAACCCAATAAATAATAATGTAGATAGTAATAATTTAAAGACTAATAATCCAGTAAACAATAATTTAGATAATAATAATCCAGAAAATAATAAAGGAAATAAAAAATCTAAAAAAATTATAGTAATAATCATTATAATGATATTAATTTTAATAGTTATTGGGTATTTTCTAATTTTTTCTAAAAACAAAAACAAAAATAATGAAGACTCCAAATTAGAAAATAATCAAGTAGAAAAAATAAGTGAAAATCAAATAAAAACTGTTAATGAAAACGAAATAAAAAAATTAAATCCAACAAGAAACGGTAAAAAAGTAGATGTATATAAAATAGACTGGGGTGATGGTGATTATAGTTATGATATTTTATATGATATAGAAAGTCAAGGATTTGAAGGAGCTACCATAACTAAACAAAAAAGTTTTACATGTTTAACTAGTACTTGTAATATAGAAGAAATAACTGGCAAATATGCTGTTACTAAAGAACAAGGTGGAATATTTATATATAATTGGGATAATGATACTCTTATCTATGGTCCAATAGCTTCAAATAAATTAAATTATCAACCAGAAGATGGCACTAATAATTATGAAATTAATTTATATGAAGTAGATAATGTTTTATATGCTGTTGGAGTAAGCTATTTAGTTAGTGATGATAAATTTAAAACAGATTTATATAGCTTAAATAATAAAAGGTTATATACCGATTTAGACGGTGAAATTTATGGTTTTTCTGAAGATAATATTTATTCTAAATATGGTTATATAATTTTGGAATTTAATAATAATGCTTATTTTGTAAATACTTTAAATGGTACGATAGATTATAAATATAATATTGAAGAAGAGGAAATAGGACCAGTTGAAACATCAGATACAGTATATACAGTTTATAAAGATAGAGTATATGATATTAATAATAAAGAAGTATTTAAAGATGTCGATTTAATTGAATTTATTGATAATCAATTTGTTATTAGTAAAATAAATGGTAAAAAAAGAAAATTAGCTATTTATGATAACAATAAAAAATTGATAAAAGAAAGCACTTCTTATGACAATATATTAATGATAGATAAAGGTTTTGCGGTAGTTATCAACAACAATGATTTACAACTTATTGATTTAAACTTTAAACTACTTACAACCTTCATAAAAAATTATGATGAAGAAAAAAATTATTTACATACAATGTTGTCAGGTTGGTATACAGATAACAATAAAAATGGTATTTATTTAGTTATTGAAGATGATAAAGTTAAAGTACAAGATATATTAAAGGACAATCCTGATATGACTAAAGATGAATTAGAAGGAATGGACTATGGTTATGAATACTATTATATTCCAACTACTAAAGAAACTGGTAAAATAGCAACTTATATAGGAGATTATGCTAAACCTTTACTATATTTATACCCTAAAAAGAAAACTAAAGTAACTGTTAAATTTGAACAAAAAGATAAACTAACTACAACCTATCCTAAATATCAAAATAAATGGGAAGTAGTAGCTAAACCAAATGGTGACTTAAAAGATTCAAAAGGACGTTATTATTATGGGCTATACTGGGAAGAAAAAGGTAATCATGATGTTGATTTTAAAGAAGGATTTTATGTTGAAAGCAAAAATGCTATTAAATTTTTAGAAGAAAAATTAACTAAATTAGGTTTTAATGAACGAGAAAGTAATGAATTTATTATGTATTGGTTACCTGTTTTAGAAAAAAACAAAAAAAGTTTAGTTTACTTTGAACTAACTGAAGAAAGAGAAAAATATAGTAAAATATTAATAACTCCTAAACCAGATTCTTTACTTAGAGTAGCTATGCATGTTAAAAAGGTAGATAAAAAAGTAAATATAAAAGAACAAAAACTACCAACTTTTGAAAGAAAAGGATTTACAGCTTTAGAATGGGGCGGAGTAATCCACTAAAAATAATAAGCTAAAACTTATTATTTTTTGAGCTCCAAAAAAAATAAGGTAAACAAATCCAAAATTTAGTATAATTTAATTGAACACAAAAATTAGTACTATAGAGCATTAGATGAAAAGGTCAAATTAAAAAATACAATAGAAAGATTATGTGATAATCTTCAAAGCATAAGTGAATTAAAAGTAAAAAAATAAAAGAAAATTATTTTAACGAAAAAAAAGATATTTTCCTGAAGAACCGATTTGTATATTTGATGATAGTGATATAGCGAAAAAATATGGAAAAAAATTTGAAGATTTAGATAAAATTA
>CANRBE010000010.1 GCA_947628785.1 uncultured Bacilli bacterium | reverse complement strand
GTTGAGAAAATAGACCAAAAAGTAAGCGATAATCAAGAAATGATAAGAGAAGTTGAAGACATAAATTATTTGCATATTGAAACAGCATATAAAGACAATATCAGAAACTTAACAATCACTGGTCCACTTTCATTCTTATATTTATCAGATAATTTATATCCATCTAAAGACTTGTATCCATTACCAAGTAAGTTTATTTTGGTAGTTGATAAAACAGAAAAAATGTCAGAGGAAGCAGTACAAATTGAATTACCAATTAAACATTTAAAAGTTGGTGAAAAATTTGTTGTAGAAAATAATCAAGCTAGATTAGAAAAATTAGATGGTACAGTTGAAGAATTAGGAGAAATATTAATTCCTTTATTTGAAGGAGAAAACTATATTCATATTAAAGACTATGAAAAAGAAACAGTATTATTCTATGGTAAATATATTATCAAAAATGACTATACTGATATATTCGCAACATTAACTGATTTAGATAATAGTGAACAAGCAACAAAACTGGAGCTTAATAGCGTTATTGAACAAACAGCAAAAGATATAAGACTTTCAGTAAGTGAAAAAGTTGGTAAAAATGAAATAATTGCTTCGTTAAATATTAGTCCAGAAGAAATAAAAATAAATGCTGAAAAAATAAGTTTTGAGGGCGTTGTACTAGATTTAACAAGTGATAGCATAACAATTAACTCTAAAAATTTGCAAATTGACAGTAACGGTAATTTAACATGTAACGATGCTGTTTTAAAAGGAAGTTTTATACAATACACCTCAGAAGGAGAATTATCTATAGCGATTGAGGGAAATGAAATAGATATATACGATTGGGCTAATGATGGTAAACATGTAGGAACAATAGGAACTTGGGAAAGTGCCAATTATTATAGTGTTGATAATGGTATAGCTATCACAGCTTGTAATGGAGGAAAAATAGGCTTTTTTACTAGAATAGGCGATACGTACGAAGATGAAGATGGGCAACTAGATAGAGGTCAATTAATAATGGAATTAGACGAAACAGGAATTACGTATATGAGAGGTGGTACTTCTGGAACAATAAATATCGGAAGTACAACTATAACTGTAGAACATGGTTTAATAACAAGTATAACATGAAAATGAAAGGTAAGTGTAAAAATGTTAAATAACATACCTATTGAATTAAAAATAGAAGCATCTAAAAAAGAAATAATTAAATCAATAAATCAAATATGCAAACACTACAATATTTCTTATTATTTGCTTTCGATAATTATATCTGAAATTTATACAGAAACAGAAATTAACAAGAAAAAAGAACTTGAAGTATTGTATAAACAAACAAAAGAACAACAAGAAAAAGCACAGAAAGAACAGGAGAGTGATAAAAATGGCGAACAAAATAACCTTAAAAAAAATACTGTTTAGGAACAAAAACGAAGCTGACCCAGAGTTTCCAACTGGCTATGAACCTTTAGATGCTGATAATTTGAATAAATTTCAAGATGATTTTGAAACATCAGTAAATGAATTTTTGGATACTTTTCAAGAAGCTTATGACACTAAGTTTAATGAGTGGTTTGAAACTGTAAAAAACAAATTGGATGGTGATGTTGCTACTAGGTTGACTAATGAAATAGATGGTTTAAAAGAGCAAATAAAAAGTTTAGAAACAAAAATTCAAACTTTAGAAGACAATACATTGTATTACGATGTAGTAGAAGAAATAGAATAGGAGTGAAAACATGAATATATTAAAGAAATACGAACATTTGTTATATATATATATATATATATGCGAAAATTTTACAAAACGAAGGGAGGGATTATTTAGCAAATATAATCTCTCTTATTGGAAGGAGGGAGTGCTATTAAATAAGCTTCCTCGGAGGTGTCTTTATGAGTAAAATAATTAACTTAAAAGACAAATTGGGGAATATTTTATATTCTAAAGACATTTTAGAACAAGGCGATGATTATATAAAATTCGCAGATGGTAGATTAGTTTGTGAGATGTTTTGGGATTTAACAATCAATAAGTCTGATTGGGTAAAATGGGGTACTGAATATGTATATCATTATTATCCAAATGCAGTATTTCCTCAAAGATTTAAAGAAAAACCAAAAATTTCTATAACTAGTACTGGTGATGTTGGAGGATTGGTATCTCGTGTTGCATATACAAATGCTGTAATTACGTATATGCCGATAATGAGACCAGATATATCCCCAGATGGTTCTAAATTTCAATTTTGTATTATTACTTTCGGTAGATGGAAATAGAATATAAAATTAGAGCATTTAATAGTGCGAACTCATGAGTAAAGTTATACAGTTAAAAAATAAAGAAAATGAAAAACTATATCCAAAATCTGAAGATATGGAAGATGTATCAAGTCTTATTACTTTTAATAATGAGACTGTTCAAAGTATTCAACCAAACACTTTGAGAGCGGTTAAGTGGGGAAATATTGTTGAAATTTCGGCATTGGGGATTTTAAATCCAAGTGTTGTTAAAACTGATGCTAAAGACTACAATTTGTTTACTTTAGATAAAAAAATATGTCCAAAAACTTTTATATACTTCAATTGGAATTTTGGTATAGGTCAAATCATGTGGTGGACTACTACTCCACAATATGGCCTTTTAAACACAGATGGAGAATTTTATTTTAAAAAGCAAGTTGAAGGTAATGATTTTCAAATTCACATAATCTATCTGTTAGGATAATAAGAGAGATAAAAAATGCTAAATAAAATTTTATGGCAAAAATAATTAAATTGAAAGATAAACAAAATAAACAATTATATCTGAATGTTAATTCATTAAATGACGATACTGCGGGATTCCATAACTCTATTTTTAGAGGAGAAGATGTTACTAAGTATCTAGATGATGAAAGTTTATGGACTAGAATATCTAGTGGCAAGTTTACTGATTTATTCATAGGTGATTATTTTCTAAAAAATAATGTTAAATATAGAATTGCTGGATTTGATTACTATTTATACAGAGGTGATTCACAATTGACAAAACATCATGTTGTTATAGTTCCAGATACTTCTTTAACGACAGCACACATGAATTCAAATAATGATACAACGGGAGGATATAAAAATTCTGATATGGTAGCAACCATTTTACCTAAAGTATTAAGTACTGTAGAGGGTGTTTTTGGAAGTACTCACATATTAGAATATAAAAGTATATTAACTAAAACGGTTGATAAAACTAGATATAATAGGTATGGACAAAATACTGGTGCTTCATCAAGTTGGGAGTGGACAATTAGAAAACTAGATTTAATGTCAGAGGTACAATTATTTGGTTCAACAATTTGGAGCTCTAGTGGATACGATACTGGTTCGATGTATGCACAATTACCATTATTTAATTTAGCACCAGAATTTATATATAATAAAAACAATTTTTGGTTAAAAGATGTAGTTTCTGACTCACGTTTTGCTTATATAGTTCTAGGAGGTATCTCTGATAGTTTACCTGCATCCAATAGCGTTGGTGTTAGACCATTCTTCTTTATAGGAAGTTAATAAGTAATAAAAATAAAATCCAAAAAAGAAAGAAGATGATAAATTGAATATAACCTGGGAGTTAATTTTAGGTGTAGCTGGTGGGATAATTGTAATTTATAATGCGATTAAAGTTATATTGAATTTAACAAATCCAGTTATATCTTTAAAAACTAAAATAGAAAAACACGATAAAATGCTTGATAATGATAATAAAAGATTAAATTCTTTTGAAAAAAGTAATAATATGCTTTGTAAATCTATGCTAGCCTTGTTGGAACATGAGATAACTGGCAATAGTGTAGAAAGATTAAAAAAAGTTAAAACAGAAATGCAAGAATTTTTAATAGAAAAAAATTGATGAAAGGCAAGGTGTAAAAATGGAAGTAACATATGTAATTATAATTAGCATTGTAGCCTATATATTTGGATCTATAACAAAATTAAAAGTCGATAGCATACCAAATAAATATATACCATTACAAAATGTTTTAATAGGTTTGATAAGTGCACTTATTTGCTATTTTACAAAAATTGAAGCTAATTTATTACAGTCAATATGCTTATGTATGCTTGCTACTATGGGAGCAGGAGGTATAGCAGATTTAACAAAGACTTTAAAAAATGACGAAGAAATAGGAGAGTGATGTTATGGTTGAAATAGTTAAAAAAATAGTATCATCAAGTAAGTACAAATATAAATGTCCTTATAAAATGAAGCCAACAAGAATAGTAGTACACAACACCGCTAACGATGCTAGTGCTTTAAATGAAATATCTTATATGAATAATAACAACAATGAAACATCATATCACTATGCTGTTGATGATAAAATGATAGTTCAAGGATTACCTTTAGACCGTAACGGCTGGCATGCTGGAGATGGAAACGGAAAAGGTAATAGGGAAGGTATTGCAATAGAAATATGCTATTCTAAATCTGGTGGAAGTAAATTTGATAAAGCAGAGGAGAACGCAGCTGACTTGATAGCATATTTACTTAAACAGTATGGTTGGGGTATTAACAAAGTTACTAAACATCAAGACTATGCTAAAAAATACTGTCCACATCGAACTTTAGATAAAGGTTGGGATAGATTTATTAAAATAGTAGAGTCAAGATTAGGTAGCACATCAACTAAACAACCAAATACATCTAAATCAACTACATTTAAAGTAACATACCAAATATGGGATGATGTTAAAAATAAATGGCTACCTAATGTTGTAAATGATAGTGATTATGCTGGAATATTTGGACATGATGTATGTTGTGTTTACGCAAATGCTAATGTAGGTGATGTCTACTATAAAGCACATGTTAAAGGTGGTAAATGGTTACCAGAAGTAAAAAACAGAAATGATTATGCAGGACTTTATAACAAACCTATTGATGGTTTTATGATTAAAGCTAGTAATCAAAAATTAAAATATCGGGTTCATTTAAGAAGAGGTAAAAAATGGTTATCATGGGTAACTGGTTATTCAACAAGTGATTCTAACAATGGATATGCTGGTATATTAGGTCAAGAAATTGACGCTATTCAAATTAAAGAAGTATAATTAAAGCTAGTCGTTTTGACTAGCTTATTTTTTAGTGTGGAAAATTATTATTTGCCATCGGTGAATAAATAATCATCTCTTTAAATTTTTATGTTTCTAATTGGAAATTCTTTTTAATTTGCTTAAAAAAATGCTTTATAGGTAACAAGTAGGTAACAAAATACTATTTTAACCTTTATTTTCTAATAGTTAATTTTGACTTTTAATCAAAGGGTCACGCGTTCGAATCGCGTGCGAGTCACCATTTAGAAATTAACCCTTATATTTTAAGGGTTTTTGTTTTGAAAATAATAAGTAGGTTCTAATTAGGTTCTAAATTTGAGTATTTATTATTTCTATAATACTATTTAATTTACTTTTGTACATGTGTGAGTAAGTATTTAAAGTCATACTAACATTTGAATGCCCCAAATATTTTGCTACCAGACTTGGGTCAGCATTTTTGGATATTAGTAAACTTGCGGTGCTATGTCTGAAATCATGTATTCTTATTTGTTGAACATTAGCCATTTTACAATAATTATTTTTATGTACTTGAATGGTTGTTTCTGGTGTTGGTCTTATACCACCAAAAACAAACCAATCTTCATTAAAACCAGGTAATTTGTTATATAAATTATATATGTTTTTAGGGTCATTATAAAGGAAATCTGTTATTGGTAATATTCTATAACTAGATTTTGTCTTTGGTGGGAAAATACTATATTTTTCGCCCTTTATTTTAGTTGTTAAAGTTTTATTAATGTTAATTGTCTTTTTAGTAAAATCTATGTCTTTCCATTTTAGAGCTTGAAGTTCACCTTGTCTCAAACCACAATAAAACAATGTTTCAAATAATGTTTTCCAAAATTCATCTTTAATAACTGATAAAAATTGATTAAATTCATCAATAGTAAAAAAATTCATTTCTTTTTTCATTTCAAGCGGATTCTTAAATTCACCAGCTATTTTAGGAACTTTACTTGTTACATCATAATAAGTATAACTATAATCTATTAGACTTATTACTAATTTATGTATTCTATTTTTATAATCTGTTGAAAAATTAGTTTTGTTTAATTTGTTTTTAAATTGTTCGTATTGACTTAAAGTTAATTTATCTATTTTTATATGTCCTATTCTGTTGCGTATATGCGAATATAAATAGTTATTTCTTGTTATAGTTTGAGGGCGTACTAATGCTTTCTTTTTTTCAATGTATTCATCAAATATTTCATTAAAAGTGTAGCTTTTAGCAGTTTGTTCTCCCATTTTTAATAAAAATTTAGCTTCTTCTTTGGTCGCTTCATCTTTTGTGGTAAATTTTTTACTTTTGTATTTTTTTCTTTCACCAAGAAGAGTAGTATAGTATCCTTGATAATACCATATTTTTTTATCACCGCAAGTTTCACGGTTAAATTCTTCTTTTGTTTTTTTTATTTTTTCTCCATTTATAATTTTATAATCTTTAATTTTATTTACTGACATTTTAATACCTCCAATTATTGCTTAATTTTATTAAATTTGCTATAATTAGAGTATGCAAAAAAAGAATTGTCTGTGGTAAGATTTTTCTAATTGCATACACTAATTAAGTGTTTGACTTCGTATTAGCCGTACGAGGCCTTTTTTTATTTGTTGTTAATTTGTTTTAATGCTTCTTTTTCTATTTGTGTAATTGATTTTTCTGGTGTTGGCAATTTTTCTGGTGTCGTACCACCAACTTTTATAATAGTTTGTCTAATGGCTTGTCCAACCTTGTGATGAGTATCACAAGCATTCTTCTCATTATTAACATTATTATTTTTTAAAACTTCATCTGTTTGTGTTATTCTAAAAAGGTTTGCTGCAAGTTCTGTACTTCCCATATAGTCTAATATTTCTTGTTTTTTAGGGTTAATACCTTTTCTTTTTGCTATATCTTTTGCTGTTTCACCGCCATAAAGACCTCTATATCCATAATCATTAAATTTTGCATAATTATTAACACCAGAATTTTTAGCTGTATCAAATAATATTTTATTTTTGTTTTTTATATTAATTCTAGTATAAAGTCTTTTATCATCTTCGGAAAGTTTGTTATATTCTTCTTCAGTTATTTCCATTTTTCTTGTTTGAATAGCAAAATATGTTTGACCTAAAGCCACAGATTTATGTCTAGCAGGACTAGCATTTTGAACAATTAAATAACACGCATAGCGACTAAGTTTATAATCTATAACTTCTTTAGTAGTAGCACCAGATTTTACGATTTTCCCCTTAACGGGAAAATGGTCTTCTACATTAAAACCACTAATTTTACAACTCATTTTTGCTTTATTAATTACTTTGGCAAAATGTTCCCATTTACTATATTCTAATGCTGTCATTAATTCCCTAGCTTCCCAGTATTCGTTTCCTAATTCATCAATATGTTTAATTTCTTCAAATATCTTTTCTTTATATGTTTCTAATTCTGTTTTTATTGCAACCACCTACCTAAATTATCTTTTATAAATTTAATATATTTATCTGCTTCATCTTCCATATATTTAAATTTTTATATGAAAAATTTAAATATTATCTTAGATTTTCCCATTTTAAATTTAAACTTTTTAATTCTTGTTCAATTTTTGATTTAGCTTCTTTAATTTGTTTAATATCTTTTTCATCACATTTATCAGTTGCTTTATTAAGTGAAAAATCATATTCGCAACTAAATGAACTATATTTTTCATGATTTTCAGAATTTGTAGTTATTGTTAAGTCACTTCCTTCATAAGCGATAACAATACCACTATTATCTTTAGCTATTGAAAAATTAAAAGGCTCCTTAGTATATGAAGTTAAAGTAGTTAATTCCTTTTTTGAATATCCATTATTTTCAAGAACATAATTGATATTTTTGGTTTTTTCGGTGCAACCACTGATAAATAAAGTAATTATTAAAACCATACATATTTTTTTAATCATTTTATCACCCTAATCTATTTTAACTCTTTTTTCTTTAGCAACTCCAACAATTTTTATTGGTAAATCTATTACTTGTTCAGCTGAATAAAAGGTTGGTTGATAACCGTCTGAATTATTCATGTTAAGAGGTGTTAGCATTATTCCACTATCGTTTATCATAACTTTTTTAAAAGTAGCATCATATCCATTAACCATAACTGCACAATCTTTTCCATTAGCAATTAAATAATCATCTATTTGCTCAAAAATAACAATGTCATTTTCTGAATATTTCGGATACATTGAATCGCCACTAATTTTTAAAGCATAATAAATTCTGTTACCATTAGTCCAATTTTTGGGTATATTTATATATTCTAAAATATCTTGTTGTGCTTCTATAGGAATACCTGCTTTAATTGTACCTAATACAGGTATTTGAACATCATTTGAGATGGGAACTTGTTTAGCATTATCAAATGATAAATTGTTTAAAAATCTATCATTTATTTCTTGCCATACATCAGCTGGGTTTTCATTCAAAGCAAGACATATTTTTTTGAAAATTTTGTTTTTCATTCTAGCCTCGTTATTTTCATATCTATATAATGATTGTTTTGTAATAATGTTATCCAATTTATCAATTACATCATCTAGGCTATATCCCTTTTTTATTCTTTTTTCTTTTATAACGACGGAAGCAATTTTGTTTAATTGATAATCTAAATTTTCATCATTCTCAAAATTCATAAATTCCTCCTTTCAAAAACAATTATAACCAAAAAAAGTGAAAAAATCAATAAAAATGTTACTTTTTTTGTTGACAAAAATATTTCACTTATGATACAATGAGTTTGTAATTGAATAGAGTTACAAAAAAGTGATGCGAATCCCAAATAGGAGACATCATAAAAAGGACTAAAGTAAAAATCAAGGGCGAACGAAGTGAGTTCATCTAGACCCTTGATTTTTATTATATAATTATAATATTTCTTCAAACAAAGCTTGCCTTTGTTGGTTATCAACTATTTCAATTAATTCATTTATAAGTTTTAGACAATCTTCAGAATATTCCACTATATTTGAATCTGGTTCTCCCATACCTGGACATAATTTATTATATAATTTATAATTATATCCGTTATTATTTTTCAAATATTTTATTATTGTCTCCATTTTATATACTAATTCATCTTTATTTATCATTTTTTTTATTAACTTTCTTTCCTTTAATTCTTGTTGTATTATAAAACTCTATCCATCCTTCTACTAGCTTTTGATATTCTTCTAAAGATGTAATGTTATTGTTATACAAAGTTTCCTTTTTAAGGGGAGAGTGCCAACTCTCAATCGGTGAATCATCTATTGGTGTGCCTTTTCTTGCCATAGAGATTGTAATACCATTAGACTCACAGATTGCTTTGTATTCATAAGATGTATATTGAAATCATTGATCACTGCGAATGATTAATCCATGTACATCTTTTCTTTTTTGTATTGCCTCATTTAAAGTATCCATAACAAGTTTATTATCATTATGTTTCGATATTTTATAGGATACAACTTTTCTATCATATAAATCTATTATTGTTGATAGATATGCTCTAGAGCCTTTAAATATAAGATATGTTACATCTGTATCCCATACTTTATTTGGCTCATCAGTAGTAAAATTTCTATTTAATAAATTTGGTTTAACATTATCTTCTATTTTTTCATTTTTATTTTTCTTCTTTGATTTCCTTATATATTCAGGAACTAAATTATATTTTTTCATTATTCTTAAAACCTTCTTTCCATTCATTACAACCCCTTCATATTTGATTTTTATGCCTTCCACAATCCTACGATAGTCATATGTACCTTTAGATTCATCAAACACTTCTTTAATTATTAGATAATCATAATAATCAGGATCTTCCTTATTTCGATATTTATAATAAGTCTTTGGACTTATTTCAAGTACGGCACATATGTTATATAACTTATAATTATCTCTATATAGATTAATAAAAGTTACTTTTTCTCTCGTCGTGCCTTGAGGAAGGCCTGGTATTTTTTTAGTATTTCATATCTTTCTTTATAATCCTCTAAAGATATTCGTCCTCCAGTTTTAGATTTACCGCGGGTTTCTTCTCGTTCAATATATCCCTCTTTTCTAAATTTTTCTATCCAATTTTTAATAGAACTTCTGGGAATATTATATTTACGAGCAAGACTATATGTAGATTCACCAATGTTATGATACTCATTTACTATGTTCATTTTTTCTTCATATGAATATCTGTATGTTTTATTAACTTTTTCAGCCATAAGAAAACACCTCCTTTCGGAAGTGTATTCTATCATACAATTAGTCCTTTTTTGAATGTCTACCCTAAGGGGTGTATTTCAAATATAAAGGTTTCTTTTATGTTTAAAAAAATGTCAAACAGTGTCGAAAAAAAATTTAATTTTAAAAATTTTAATGTTCAAAACTAATTTTTAGTTGATAAAATTAAAAATTGTTATAATATTTTTAAATTTTTAATGCTTAAAATTTAATTTTTTTCATTTGATTTATCTTATTTATTGTTATATATTAGGCACTCAGAAAGAGGTATTGTATGAAAAAAATTTTATTTTTAATTATGTGTTTTAGTCTTTCATTTTCAGTTAAAGCACTAGAAAAAGAAAAACTTGAAAATGTTTTTTATAAAATAAATGGTCATGATGAATTAATTCAAGCTTATTATCTTCATGATAAAGATAAACCCATATATTTTTTAAATCCTAATTTAGGTATTGATGATATTAAAAAAGAAGTTGATACTTTGCCAAAAGCTAAAGAAAAACAATTAGAGTATGTAACATATGCGAATAAAATAGCATTAGAACATAAGGATAATATTAACTATTATTTATCAATGCAGAAAATAGTTGTTAATAAATTATTTGGAGTTATAATCAATTGGTATAATGAAAAAGGAGAGGAGATTAATATTCTCTCAGAAAATTTAGACATTCGAGAAAAAATTGAACCAAATTTAATTAAACCTTCTTTTGATAATTATACTTTAGATGGAAGTTATAATTCCGAATTTGAACTAGAAGATACTAATAAAGTTTTATCTCAATTTGAAATTGTTCCAGATAAAAATATTGTTTCAAAAGATGGAAACAAATTGAAAGTTATTTTAAGAGAACCAAAAACAAATAAAATAGTTTTAAAAAAAATAGTTCAAAATGGTGAAAAAGAAAAATTTTATCAAGATGATAATGGACAATACTATATTGATTTAGGTAGACAAGTTATTATAAAAAGTTCAATTAACACAATTAATGATAGTTTAGTAGAATCTAATGTTTCCATTCAAGTTAAAAGTAAAAATAAATTTATTAATAAATCTTTAACATTAGAGTTTAAAGATGAAAATTCATCTACTTTTACTGTTCAAACTAATAATTATGGATTTTATCAGGGAGTTATTCCAATTGGAAAATATCAAGTAAAAGTATTAAATCTACCAAATAATTTTAAAAATACACTAAATAATATCGAAGTAAAAGCTATAGAAAATCAAAGTATAAGTATTTCTTTTGATGAATTAAGAGGTAATTTATTTTTAAAAAGAAGTGGAATATTTTTAACAGAACAAGGAGATAATCTTGTTCCTTTACCAAATGTTATATATGATATATATGCCGATAGTGATATAAATAATTATTTAAATGAAGAATATCATAAAGGTGAAAAAGTAGCTAGTGTTTCTTTAAATGAACTAGGAGAATTAAATTATAGTTTACCACTAGGTAGTTATTATATAGTTGAAAGAAATAGTTATCCTTATATACCATTTGAAGATAAATATGATTTTGTATTTAATCAAGACAATTTAAATGTGACTAAAAATATTACTACAAAACATATTCCTTTAAAAGTTGAAAGTTTAAATATGCATGAAAATGATACATGGAATTTATGTTATATGAAAAATGGAGACTTAGAGTGTTTAGATAGTAGTGATTATTATAATATACCATTTTTAGAATATACTTTTATATTAAAAAGAAATAATCAAATGGTTGAATATAATTATAACTTTAAAGAAGAAGGAACTGTTTATTTAGACTTTGACAAATTTTTTAAAAATGAAAGTTTAGAAGAAAAGAAAGAAGAAGCATCAAATGAAGATAAAACTTCAAAATTTAAAAATAGTTTTATAGAAAATAATGATAAAAAAGAAACAAAATCTAATAAAATAAAACTACCCAAAACAAGTAGTAAATATAATTTTCTTCTTTTAAATATCAGTTTGTCTATTAGTTTATATTTATTTATAAAAAAAGATAATTAGAAAAATTATCTTTTTTGGTCATATAATTTATTATGAAAACTTTAGAATATATATTTAAAGGAATTTTAATTGGAATAGGAAAAGTTATACCTGGAGTTAGTGGTAGTTTGATAGCTTATGCTTTAGGTTTATATGAACCTTGTATAGAAGCTATAAGTAATTTATTTAAAAATTTCAAATATAATTTATATTTTTTAGGTAAAATAGCTTTAGGTATTTTGATATCAATTATGTTAGGAAGTAAAATAATTGATTATTTTTTGACCAATCATTATATGATAACAATGTTTACATTTGTTGGATTAATACTTGGTACACTTTATCCTAGTTTTAATAAAATATATAAAAAAGATCTTTTACTATTTATAGGCAGTATATTAATTACCTTGTTTATTTTCTTGCAAACGACTAATTTAACATATACATTTAGTAATCATATATATGATTATATTTATATATTTTTTATAGGATTTTTAGATGCTTTAACGATGATTATACCAGGTATTAGTGGAACAGCTATATTTATGATTTTAGGTTGTTATAATTTTTTGTTGGATGTTTTTCAAAATATATTAAAATATATGATAACTAATCCATTAATGATTTTTTCTTTAGGAAGTGGTTTAATAAGTGGAATTTTTATAACTTCTAAGTTAATTAATTATTTATTAAAAAAATATAAGCATAAAATAGAAGTATTAATATTAAGCTTTTCCATATCTTCAGTAATTTATTTGTTTATCAAAACTTTTTATACTAGTTTTTATTTAATAGAATTTTTTGAAGGAATTATTTTTTTAATAGTTGGTTATGTTATATCTTTTATCTTTAGTTCATAAAATAATATCGAGGTGACATATGAAAGATTTACCAAAAGTATTTGAAAATCCAATCAATGAAGAAACAGGAAACAATAAAACTTATTCTTATCAGACTCATGAAGAAGAAATAAAAAGACCATTAGATAATAGACCAATTGACCAAAAAATTAATTCTATCTTTTCATCAGACCATTATATATACAAAATAAAAGTAGCTATTATAAGAGATGGAAAACAAGAAAATAAAATTTTAATTGGTAGAAATAAAGATACTATTATAACTTTAGAAAATGAACAAATACCAATTAAAGACATTCAAGATATTTATTTAATCCAATAAAAAACAACTTCAAAGAAGTTGCTTTTTTACATACATTCAATACAAGTATCATTTAAACAACGAACAGCGCATACGCAACTTAAATCCATTGTAAAGAATGAATTAGTAGCCATATATGGATTAGTTGCACTAGTTACAGGATCAGTATTTTCGGCTAATACTCTAAAAGTAGCACAGTTTCCATCTACTTTTTCTACTCTAAAAACTGGTGAACAAGTTGTACTTGTTGTTCCAGCTTCACAAGTAATATTTTCTTTAGTAGTTGGCATTGACCATGGATTACCATTAGCACAACAAGTATATAACATGACAGGTCTAGTATTAGCTAAAACAGTAGTAGCAGGTGTTCCTAAAAATCCTCTATCACAAGTATCTAGGCAACTATCACCACAACAACAAGCATTTTTTTGTAAAATATAGATAGTCATTAATATTTCAGCAATACAATTACTTTCATTATTTTCTGTATTCATAAAATCCACCCCTTTTTTCTATTCATTATAGCATATTCATCCTATTTAAAAAGGTGTGAATAAAAAACCTAACTAACGTTTATTTTTCTTTTTTAATTTCTTTTTAGTTAGTTTTTTAGTTTCTTTTTTGATTTTTTTAGGAATTAATTTGTAATTAGGAAAAGCAAAATTAATTCGGCTAAACCAAATAGATTTTTGGTTTAAAATATCTCGTACTTTAGTACTAACTTCTAAAGTACGGTCTTTTTTTAGTGAAACAACTGATTTTTGTAGTTTGAAAATAATATTGAAAGAAATAATAAAGTCTATTATAAAAAATATTAAAAGGATTATAGATATGATATTTAAAATATTTGTTGGAATACCTAATAACCAATGATTCACAAAAGGATTAACCATTTTTAATAAAATAATACCTAAAATGCCAAATAATAAAGAATTTAATAAACAAATTCTTCCATTGACATTAAAGGAGTTATTACTATAATCCCACCATCTGGTATGAAAAATTAGTTCCATTATATAACTAGTTATGTATTCTACAATAGAGGCTATTAAAACTGCCATAACAAATAAAACTAACCAGTCATTTTGCCATCTTTCTAATGCATTAATCATACAAAGAGCGGACACTCCATAAATAGGACAATATGGACCTAAAAGAAAACCTCTATCTACTAATTTATGATAATAAATTTTACAAAATAAACACTCAATGACCCATCCAGCGACAGAGTAAATAAAAAATAATAAAAATGTATGTAAGAAAATACTCATATTACCACCTAATTCTTTAACTATTTTATCATATATCATAAAAAAATAATACACTATTCACAATTTTATTGTATAATGAAAGTGGAAGTGGTTTTAATGCAGATGAAAAAGTTATGGCGAATTTTTATTGGTTTATTAGTTTTTTATTTGGGACTAGAAATAGTTATCAATAAAATCTGTTCTGGACATCATCTAGTTTATAAAGTAAAAAATAATAAACATAAAATAACTATTGATGAAACATATAAAAAAATTGACCATGATCGTTATGATTTTGTCTTTAAGGTTAATGGTATAACTTTTCATCAATATTTTTATAAAGATTTGGATAATAGAAATTATATGGTTAGTCAAGTAGATTATTTAGAAGATAATAATTATAAATGTATTTATCCAATTTATAAAGATAAAAAAATAAAGTCTAATTTAATATGCTTTGATGGTGAATATTATTACCCATATCAAGCTATAATAGGTAAGAGTGAAGTTATTGATAATTTTATGAGTAATCGTTTTAAAACATATGAAGAAAGTAAAAAAGAAGATAATATAACTATTTATCAAAATAATTTATTTAAAAAACATAAAATATTTTTGGAAAATTATAAGGGAATTTATTTTATTGATAAAGATAAAGTATCTAATGTTTCTCTATTTAATAAAGATGTTTATACTAAAAATATTAGTGGTTTTACTAATGAATATTATTTTGTCGCTAATTATGAAGATGAATACGCTACTAATCAATTAATTTATATATCTTTGAATAATAAAAAGCAAAAAGTTTTAAAGAAAATAACTCCTATTTCTTTTGATAGTATAGTAGAAGGAGTAATAGATGATGATATTTATTTATTAGACAAAAGTAATAAAGAACAATATAAAATAAATTTAAAGGATGAAAAAATCGATTTGATTGGTAATGAGAAGAAAAAGTTATCAATTTTAGAAGATGGTAAGTGGGTTAAGAAAAACTATTATCAAGTTGAACAAGGTAATTATTATTTTTCTCCTTATGAAATAAAATCTACTTATAATGGTATTAAATATGATAAGGTAGACCATTTTAAAGACCAAAAATATGATTTGTATTATTTGTATACTAAAACTGATAAAGGATATCATATGTATAAAGTAGATGGGGATAAAGAAATAATTTCTTTATTTGATGTTGATGATATTAATCAAGTTTATTATCAAGAAAATGGTTTTTATTTTAAATATAACGATACTATTTATTATTATGATGACAATGTTGGACTTTTAAAAATGGTTACTTATTCTGAATTAAAATATAATGAAAACTTATCATTTTATGTAACCTTTGGCACATAACTTTACTTCTTTCATATACTAAAAGGAAAGGAGAAGAAAAATGTATCAAATTTATCAAGTTATGCCAGGAGAAAGTTTATTTGATATTTCTAGAAAAATTAAAACATCAGTTGAAGAATTAGAGAAATTAAACGGTTTAAAAAATGGAACTAATATTGATGGTAGTTATATAGTTATTCCTAATCAAGACCAAGTTTATTATGAAACATATAAAGTAAAAAAAGGAGATAACATATATAGTATCGCTAAAAAATATGGAGTTGATTATGATACTTTACTAAGTTTAAATGGAATAAATCCCAATAGTTATATATATCCTGACCAAGAAATAATTATTCCAATGGGAAGTAAAAAAGTTTATGTTACTAAAGAAGGAGATACTATTTCTAAAATAAGTGATTCTTTAAATAAGTCAGTTTCTAGTATTATGGATGGTAATAAAGAATTGGAGTTATTACCTGACCAAATTATTAAATATTAAAGTGGGTTAGCCACTTTTTTTAGATTAAAAACTTTTAATTTGTCTAAATTTATTATATAATGGAATAGGAGTTGATAAAATGAAGAAAATAAAATATATAGCTTTATTATGTTTAATAAGTTTGACATTTATAATAACTGGATGTAAAACTAAAACTTTAAAACAAATCGAATATCAAGAATTAGCTAGTAAATTTAAAAATGAAGATACTTTTGTTTTGTATTTAGGTTCTAGTCAGTGTAGTCATTGTATGGAGTTTAAACCTACTTTGGAAAAAGTAATTGCGGATAAAAACTTGGATGTTTATTATATTGATTTAGCTAAGGTAAATGAAAAACAATATAGTGAAATTACTAAAAAAACTGGACTTGAAGGAACCCCAACAATTGTTTATGTAGAAAAAGGTTTAGTTGATAAAACTAATTTAAAGAAAAGAATTGTTGGAACTAAAGACGAAGAAGATACTATCGACTATTTTAAAACAATTAAGGTTATATAAAAATATTACTAGAAAGTTGGTATAATATGGAAGAAAATAAGACTTTTACAAATTTTAGTGTAATTGAAAATTATGGAGAAGTTATAACTGATAAGAATTATATTACTAATCCAGCTATTGCTAGAGAAAGTGAAATAGGAAAACTTATTATGGTTCTTTTAACTCCTGAAAAATCAGCTTTGTTAGTAGGTAAAGCTGGTATTGGTAAAACTGCTATTGTAGAAGGACTTGCTTATTTAATTCAAAGAAATATGGTACCAGAAGTTTTAAAAGGTTATCGAATTATCAAAATTAGTACAGTAGCATTACTTGGTAAAATAAATATAAATGGTAAAGAAGAGATGATTATTTCTTTATTAGTTAAAGAATTAAAAGAATGTCAAAAAACCATAGTGTTTATCGATGAAGTTCATACTTTAATGGGTGCTAGAGAGGCTGGACCAATGGATTTAGCTAATATATTAAAACCAGCTTTGGATAGAGGGGATATTAAAGTAATTGGAGCCACTACCACTCAAGAATATGATACTTATATTATTAGAGATAGAGCTTTTTTAAGACGTTTTGAGAGAATAGATGTTTTAGAACCTGATGAAGCAACGACTGTTGAAATATTGATTGGTTCATTAAAAAAGATAGAAACTCAAACAGGAGCTCATTTTAAATATAATGATTATGTTACAAAGTTATTAATTGAAAGGATAGTTAAAGCAACATCTGAATTTAAAAGGGTTTATGGACTAGCGGCACAGTATCCTGACGTAGCTTTTTCAGTATTACAAGGAGCTTTTTCCCAAGCTTTGTTTCACAATCGAACTGAGGTAAATATTGAAGATGTTTATGAAGCTATTAAAAACAGTAAAAGAATTTATCCTGATAGTATTGTTAAAGAGCTAACATCTTTTAGAGAAGATTTTAAAGAATTTTGTGATAGTGAAGGGATAACTTTAAAACCATTTACCATAGACGATATCAAAGGAGAACAAGAGTTTTATTAAAAAAACTCTTTTTTTGTCTAATAATGTCGACATGTTATTGTTGTAATTAGAATATAAATATGTTAGAATTAAATTAGAATGGTGGTGTTAAAATGAGAAAAATACCAATGAAAAATTATGTTATTTTTTTAGTACTAGTTGTTGCTACTGTAGCCATCGTTTATGGTGTAAGAAAAACTTATTTAGACAAAATTGAATATGAAAAAAGTACTAATGAAACATTAGATATTTTATCGTCTGTTAATGAAGATGAACTATCTACTTATTTAGTGGAAAATCGAGATATAATTTTGTATATGTCTCCTAGTGGAGATGAAACTATTAAAGAGTTTGAAAAAGAACTTAGAAAATATGTTTTAAACCATCAATTATCACAAGATATAATTTATTTAAATACTAGAAATGTTTCTAATTCATTTTTTACTAATTTTAAAAGTAAATATTTTTCTGACAATTTGAAAGCTTCTGATATTGAAGTGATTAAACAACCTAATATGTTTTTAGTAGAAAATGGTAAAATAGTATCAGTAATGTATAATAGTAAAAAAAGTATAAATATTGAAGATGTTAAGAAATTTATAGAAGCACAAGAGGTTTAGTATGATAAATGTAGTATTATTTGAACCAGAGATACCAGGAAATACTGGAAATATAATGCGAACATGTGCTGGTACTAATGTCAAATTGCATTTAATAGAACCATTGGGTTTTAAGTTGGATGAAGCTTCTATAAAAAGAAGTGGAGCTAATTATATATCTGAATGTGATTATCAAGTTTATCCAAATTGGGATGTTTTTAAAAAACAAAATCAAGGAACTTTTTATTATTTAACTAGATATGGACATAAACCACATACTTCATTTGATTATAGTAATCTTAATGAAAATATTTATTTTGTTTTTGGTAAAGAAAGTACAGGAATTCCAAAAGAAATATTAAAAAATGATTTGGATAAATGTATGAGAATGCCAATGAATGGAAAAATTAGAGCTTTAAATTTGTCAAATACTGTAGCTATTATGGTATATGAGGTTTTAAGACAAAGAAATTATGAAGGCCTTTATTTAGAAGAAACTTTTAAGGGCAAAGATTTTTTGGAAAAATGATATACAAAAAAATTTACAATTATGTTGTAAGTTTTTTTGGTTCTATCTTGCACATTTATTTAAATCATGATATGATATTGGGAGAATAGGAGGGTGTCATTATGATGGCTTTAGAAGATTTTATTTTAGAAAATACAGTATGGATTGTTACCATAGCAATTTTATTTGCTTTAGCCTTGATTGGTTATATAGCTGATAGCAATGGTTTTTTAAATAAAGATAATAAAAAGGATAAGGAAAAAACTAAAAAGGATAATAAAGAAAAAGAGGAAGAAATTGCTTTAGATAATAGTGATGGTTTATCTTCAAATAATGATGACGACTCCTCAGCTTTAATTTTAGGAAATATTGATAATCAAGATGATAAAATAAATGAGGAAAATGATTTAGAAAATAGTGAAGAAATAGAACCAACAATAGCTTCTCAACTATATGATGAACCAGAAGAAGATAATGAAAATGTTTCTGATTTAAATGGTTATGAAAACGAAGAAAAAAGTGAAGATGATAAAGATGCTGAAGATATGGCTTTAATTAATAAAGATGTTTTAATAGAACCTTTAGATGAAGAGCCAGTTTTAAATGAAGAAGTAACTGATACAGAAGAAAATAAAGATGATTTAAATAAATTAGAAGAAGAACCAAATTTAAATGAAGAAGTAACTGATACGGAAGAAAATGAAGAAGATTTAAATAAATTAGAAGAAGAACCAGATTCAGATGAAGAAGTAACTGATACAGAAGAAAATGAAAAAGATTTAAATAAATTAGAAGAACCAGATTCAGATGAAGAAGTAGATGAAGCAGAAGAAAACGAAGAAGATTTAAATAAATTAGAAGAACCAGATTTAAATGAAGAGGTAGATGAAGCAGAAGAAAATGAAAAAGATTTAAATAGACTAGAAGAAGAACCAGATTTAAATGACGATGATGAAGATTTAACTAGTGATAATTTTGATTCAGAACCGATAGAAGCTCAATTAATTAAACCAATAGAGGATTATGAACCAAAGAAAGAAGATTTAATTGATTTAGATGATGAAAATAAAAACGAAGATGAACTACTTATCGATGATACAACCAAACCTCTTAATATAGAGAAAGATTTTGAAAGGCTATTAGAAGATGAAGAAGATGATGATTCTTATGATGATGCAGTTGAAAAAATAGATGACGACTTGTGGAAATTTTAAGAAAGATTATCTTTCTTTTTTTGGGCAAAAATATTGAAGAACATTTGTTTAAATGATATGATAATAAATAGGAGGTTATTATGGAATATATAATTTTAACCCTTTTAGTAATTATTTTAATAGGAATAATTATACTATTATTAAAAGGAAAAAATAATGATGGTGACAAAATAAATACTTTAGAAGTCAATATTGTTAAAGAATTAGGTGAATTTAAAAGTTCTTTGACCAAAGAATATGGTGAATTTAAAAGTACTTTAACAAGAGAATTAAATGAAGATTTTACTACTTT
Organism: uncultured Bacilli bacterium; assembly: GCA_947628785.1. GTDB lineage: Bacteria > Bacillota_I > Bacilli_A > RF39 > UBA660 > HGM10857. The sequence continues at coordinate 6,209 of CANRBE010000010.1, read as the reverse complement.
AAACGAAAGAATTGAAAGACGTCTAAATATGATTAACGATAAAGTAAATGAACGACTAGACCAGAATTTTGAAAAAACCAATAAAACGTTCAGTAATGTTTTAGAAAGACTTTCTAAAATAGATGAAGCTCAAAAGAAAATAGAAAACTTATCAACAGATATTGTTTCTTTACAAAGTATTTTAACTGATAAAAAGACTAGAGGAACTTTTGGAGAGATAAATTTACAACATATTATGAGCAATATTTTTGGTGATAATCAATCATTATATCAAATGCAATATCCTCTTCCTAATGGTACTACAGTAGATTGTATTTTATTTGCACCAGAAAGTTTAGGTAATATTGCTATTGACTCTAAATTTCCATTAGAAAACTACCAAATAATGGTTGACAGAAATCAAAATAAATTAACAAGGGAACAAGCTGAAAAAAGATTTGTTACTGACATGAAAAAACATATTGATGCAATATCAAGTAAATATATTATTCCAGGTGTTACAGCAAAACAAGCTATTTTATTTTTACCAGCTGAAGCTATTTTCGCAGAAGTAGTAGCATATCATAATAATTTGTTAGATTATGCATATGAAAAAAATGTTATGCTTACTAGTCCAACTACTTTGATAAGTACTTTAACAACTTTGCAACTTATGATGAAAGATTTGGAAAGAAATAAATATGCAAGTATAATACAACATGAATTGTCTTTATTAAGTGTTGAATTTAAAAGATATAAGGAACGTTGGGATAAACTAGCTAAGAATATTGATACAGTTAGTACGGAAGTAAAACAGTTACACACAACTAGTGACAAAATAACTAAAAGGTTTGATTCCATTAACAAAGTAGAAGTTGATAAAGAAAGGATTGAATATGAGGATATTAAATAATTTTATTAAAATAATTATTGTTATTATAAGTTTATATTACAGTATACCTTTATTAGAAAATAATAATATTTATGGTGTTTTAATAAAATTATCAATTATTCCTTTTTTATTTATTCCTAAAATAGTAAACAAGTTAAAAATAATTAAAATATCTAATAATATAGAATTTATTTATTTAGTTTTTTTGTTTTTTGCTCATTTGTTAGGTTCTATTGTTGATTTTTATCATCAAGTACCAAATTATGATACTTGGATGCATTTTTTAAGTGGTTTTATGGTTTCTATTTTAGCTACTATTATTTTAAAGCAACAAGGTTTGTATAACAAAAGTATTTTTTTTAATATTTTATTTATATTAGGTATCTCATGTATTGTTGCTTGTTTTTGGGAATTTATGGAATTTACTGGCGATAATCTTTTTAATAAAGATGCCCAAAATGTTTTGACTACGGGTGTTTATGATACTATGAAAGATATGATAGTAGCTATACTGTCAACAATTTTATATTGCTTATCATATTGGTTTGAACAAAAAACTAATCAAAAAGGAATTATTTATTGGTTAGTTAAGTAAATAAAATGTCAAACTAAGAAGAAATTTACAGATAGTATTAAAAATAATAGAAAACCAATTTATTATGAACATATCAAATGGTATGTTTTTTTAAATTTATATAGATAATAATTTTAAATATATCAAATAAAAATGTAAATAAATATGTAAAAAATGTCAATAAAAAAATAACTAAAACCTAAATGTAAAAATAATGTCGAAAAAATATAATTTTCTGTTTCTTTTTTACCTTTTTATGATATAATAGAAAACAATTTAGGAGGTGAAACAATATGCATAATAAATGGCCTATCATCATGTTAAATATTGTTTCACTTCCTTTTAAAATAGACAAAATAGAAATTAAAGATGAAATTGAAAAAAAAATAATTGATGTTGCAATAAAAAAATATGACTCATTAGTTTTCATAACCAATAGATCAAGTAGTATTGAAAAACAACCCCCATATGGAGTAATAAGCAAAATTGAGAAAAAAATAGAATTACCAAATGGTAACTATAAAATAATTATTACAGGATTATATCGTATTAAAATACTAGATTGGGAAAAACCAATAAGAAAAAACTTTTTTTGGCAAATAAAAGGTCAAAAAATAAAAATAGAAGTAAAGGAAGAAGAATTTTTATGTTCAAAACTAAAAAAAGAATTAACTCTTTATATAAAAACAATTCCCTATGTATCTAATAGTATTTTATCAGAATTAAACAAAGTAAATGATTTGAGTACTTTAACAGATGTTGTTTGTTTATTTTTACAAGAAAGCAATATTAATTTAAAACCATATATATATTTAATTGACCCTAAAGATAGATTTTTAGAAATACTAAAATTTATGAATAAAGAAAAAGAACTATTTCAATTAGAAAAAGAAATAGATTTGAAAGTTAGAAGTCAATTAGATGAAAACCAAAAAGAATATGTATTAAGAGAAAAAATAAAAACCATTCAAGAAAAACTAGGAGATTTGGATTTTAGACAAAAAGAAATTCAAAATATCAAAGAGAAAATAAAAAAAATAAATGCTCCTAAACCTATAATTCAAAGATTAAACCAAGAATTAAAAAGATATGAAGCTATGTCTTATACATCACCAGAACAAAATATTATCTATCAATATATAGAACACTTACTTAACATCCCTTTTGGAAAATACAAAATTGAAAATGATGACCTTTTAGATGTTAAACAAAACCTAGACAAATCACATTATGGTTTGAAAGAAGCTAAAGATCGAATTATAGAATATTTAGCTGTTAAAAAATTAACTAATCGATTAACTACTCCAATTCTTTGTTTAGTAGGTCCACCTGGGGTAGGTAAAACATCTTTTGTTGAGTCTTTAGCAAAATCTATGCATAGAGATTTTGTCAAAATATCAGTTGGTGGTATGAATGATGTATCAGAATTAATAGGTCATAGAAGAACATATATAGGAGCTAGTCCTGGTAGAATTATACAAGGATTACAAAAAGTACATAGTATGAACCCAGTCTTTTTAATTGATGAAATAGATAAAATAACTAAAACATATAAAGGAGATCCAGCTAGTATATTACTAGAAATATTGGATACTATTCAAAATAAACATTTTAGTGATTACTATATTGAAGAAGAAGTTGATTTATCTAAAGTATTTTTTATAACAACTGCTAATTCTCTAGATACTATTCCTTCAGCTTTAATAGATAGACTAGAAATAATTAATTTATCAGGATATACTGAATTAGAAAAAATAGATATTGCTTCATATTATTTATTACCTAAAGTTTGTATGGATCATGGTATTAATATAAAATCAGTTAATATTCAAGAAGATGTTTTGATAAAAATAATAAGAGAATATACTAAAGAAGCTGGAGTTAGAGAATTAGAAAGAACCATAGCTACTATCATTAGAAAAATGGTGACTAAAATGGTTGTAGACCATAATGTTAAAAGAAAATTTAACATCAATAAAAAAAATGTTACTACTTATTTGAAGGGTTGGTACAATAACTCCCTAATAACTTATGAAGCAGTAATAGGTCGGGTAAAAGGTTTAGCCTATACTAAATTTGGTGGAGAAGTATTGAACATTGAAGCTAATTATTTTAAAGGAACTGGTGAGTTAATTTTAACTGGTTCTTTAGGAAAAGTAATGAAAGAAAGTGCACAAATAGCTTTAGATTATATCAAGGCTAATCAAGAAGTATTTAATATCAAAAATATGAATTTTGATTCAATAGATATCCATATTCATATTCCAGATGGAGCTATTCCTAAGGACGGTCCAAGTGCTGGTATTGCGATGGTTACAGTATTAATTAGTTTATTTACTAAAAAACCAATTGAAAATGATATTGCCTTTACTGGTGAAATAACTTTACAAGGTAATGTTTTACCTGTAGGAGGTTTAAAAGAAAAGATAATTGGCGCATCAAGAGAAGGAATTAATAAAATATTTTTACCTAAGTTAAATAAACAACAAGTAGAATCTGAATTACCAATCGAATTAAAGAAAACAATGCAATTTGTATATGTTTCTAATTATAAGGAAGTATGGAAACATTTAGTAAGGAGAAAATATGAAAGCAAAATTAATAACTGATTATGAACTATATTACTATTTTTCAGCAATCGAACAATATATGTTAGAATCAGTTGATGATAAATTTTTTTTGGATAATATGTTTAATGATAAATTTTATGATACTTTAAAAAGATTCATTGCTAATTTATATGATGAAAATTGTTATCCAATAAAATGCATAAATAAACTAAAAGAACTAATTAAAAAAATATCTGATAAAGTAACAGATGAATGGTATATAAAATATCAAATATTATATCAATTTTTAGAAAAAGATGATTGGATAGACAGTAATCAATATTTAATTGATACTAAAAATAAATATCATGGTTCTTTAAAAGAAGGATTAGAAAATAAAACTTATTCTAAAGAAGAACTAGAATATGAATTAAATCAAACATTTAATTATTTATATTTAATTTTAAATGAACAATTAATAGACCAACCTAAGAAGGTTTTTGAACATCAAAACTTTATTACATTTGTTAAAATATTACTTCAAGAAGGACCTAGTATTGTTAAAAATACTAAATATAAAAGACAAATAACCAATTGTTTAAATTTAATTATCAAAGATAAATCTGATTTAAAAAAACAAGCTCAATATTTACTTTATCAAATTAAAACAGGTATTTATAGTAATTTGTCGGATATATTTTATTATGATTTTTTTGTTGATTTAGTGAAACTTGAATATATAAAAAAGTGTTTTATAAATCCAGATATCAGTTCATTAGATAGTTTATTTAATGAAAAACAGTTATATAGTAATGACTTTAGACAAGGTGTTGAATTATTAATAAGCAGTATATCAGAAACACCAGATAATGTAAATGTAGAGTATCCATATAACCATAGTATTAAAGATAAATTATTATTTTATTTAAATGATTATGATACTTTTCTTAGAAAGGATGCTATAAAAAATAAAGAAGAAATTAAATGGGTAAATGAACAAAAAGTCAAAGTAAATTGTCTTTCATATAAAAAAATAATCAGTTATTTAGCAAATGATATTTATTGTAGTTTTATTTTTCCAATTGAAGCTATTAATTTTCAAAAAAGTGATGTAAGAAATGAGATGAGTATTCAATTTTATAGTGATGTTCAATATTTAAATTCTTTACTTTTGGATGATGATACATTTGAAAAGGAAAAAAATTATTTAGCTAAAAATAAATATGTATTGCATTCAATATATAAGTATTTATATTGTTTGGATGAAATATATGTCGATCCGACAATATATGAAAGAACAATGTATTTAATTAATGAAAATTTAAGACAAGATAATAGTTTATCTAACAAATTAAGAACTAATAAAATAAAAAAGAAATTAGCCAATTATTATGAGGAGAAAAGTTATGAGAGAGTTTGATACATTTATTTTAGAACAAGAAGTTAAAGATTTTATGTATGCTGATTACGAAGAGTTTGTAGAAACTATAAATATGGGTGGTTATTTTCCATGTTCAAATTTTAATTTAAAACATTTTGAAACTTTGGAAAATTTACTTTTAAACAATGAAGAAAATAAATTAGTTTATGGGGAGTTAAGAGATCATTTGTATGATATGGTAGATTTTTTAGATGAATATTTAGAGGTTGATGAGTATAATATTTCAAAGTATCAAAAAGCTACTAGTCGAATCAGTTTTATTTTAGATAATTTAAAACCAGTTAGTTTTACTGAGTATTTATTTAATGAATTACAAAGTAGATTTAATTATCAAGAAAAAAGGTTAGAAATAGAAAAAGATAAGTATGAATTGTTAATTCAAAATATTTTTGATTCTAATTCAATGGATTTAGAAAATACGGTTTATTTATGTCCAAATAATAAAGTTGATTTTAAAGTAACTGATTATGTTCAAAATCATTATCTATTACTTAGTTTATCGTATTTTTTCTCTAACCATCCTAATTTATTTACTAATTCTGTTGTAAATAGAAGAATACGTTTGATTTTAATGAAAATGATTAATCATGATTATAAAAATGATGAAGAATTAGGTTTTGAGTTAAAGGATAAAAGTCAAAAATTATTAAAAAAAATAAATAGTATATAAAAAAAATAACCATTGGTTATTTTAAGAGGTTCTATAATAAATAGTGTTGGTGAGATAATTCACTGATACTATTTTTATTTATAATAAAGAGACATATCAGATAA
>CANRBE010000009.1 GCA_947628785.1 uncultured Bacilli bacterium | reverse complement strand
AAATGTTTCACGTGGAACATAAAAGAATGAGATAAAACCAAATGTTTCACGTGGAACATAAAAGAATGAGATAAAACTTAATGTTTCACGTGGAACATAAAAGAATGAAATAAAACTTAATGTTTCACGTGGAACATAAAAGAATGAGATAAAACTTAATGTTTCACGTGGAACATAAAAGAATGAAATAAAATCAATGTTTCACGTGAAACATAAAAGAGTGAAATAAAACCAAATGTTTCACGTGGAACATAAAAGAATGAAATAAAATCAATGTTTCACGTGAAACATATAAAATTAAAAGAAATATATATAAAAATATTTTATTTACTAACTTATTTAATTATTAAATGATATAATAAAATATATTGAAATGAGGTGATGCAATGTATCAAACACTCTATAGAAAATATAGACCTAAAAATTTTAATGAAGTGGTTGGACAAAAAATAATAGTCCAAACATTAAGAAATGCTATAAAAAATAACACACTTACACACGCATATTTATTTACTGGTCCAAGAGGAACGGGAAAAACAAGTGTTGCAAAAATATTAGCGAAAACTATTAATTGCTATAATCTAAAAGATGAAATACCATGTGAAGAATGTGAAAGCTGTAAGCAAATACAAGAACATCAAGCAATAGACATCTTAGAAATAGATGCCGCCTCAAACAATGGTGTAGATAAAATAAGAGAAATAAGAAATAAAGTAAATTTGGTTCCATCGGTTGGAAAATATAAAGTATATATTATCGATGAAGTACATATGCTTACTAAAGAGGCATTTAATGCTTTATTAAAAACATTAGAAGAACCACCAAACCATATAATATTTATTTTAGCAACTACAGAACCACATGAAATACCAGCTACTATTTTATCAAGATGTCAAAGATTTGACTTTAAAAAAATACCGTACAAACAAATGTTTGAATACTTAAAAAAAATAGCTGAATTAGAAAAAGTAAATATAGATGATAATTCAATTAATGAAATAGTAAGATTATCAGATGGATGCATGCGGGATGCTTTGAGTATATTAGACCAAGTAATTGCTTTTGCTCCAGATAAAATAACAGAAGATGATGTACATGAAGTAAACGGAACCTTACCACAAAAAGATTTAAGTACTTTTATATCAAGTTTACTTAATAAAGATTATAAAACAATTTTTGAAATGGTAGATATATATGACAATAAGGGAAAAAGTTTTGTTAAACTAACAGAAGAAATAATTCTATTTTTACGAAATATATTGATACTAGTAAGTGTTCCTGATTATTTTGAAACATTAAATTATGACATAACTATTTATAAAGATATTTCAAATCAAATAAATGAACAGTTAGTTTTTCAATATATAAATATTTTTAATAAAATCATACCTGATATGAAGAAAACAAATAGAGCTAGAATAATATTTGAAATGGCTTTGATAGAAATAATAAGTGAAGATAAAAAACAACCAGAAATAAACAAAAAACTGGAGATAAAGGAAGAAATAAAAGAGATTAAAATAGAACCAAAACCAGAAGAAAATAAACCAATTATTTCCCAAAAAAAACATACTTTTGATTCTGAAATTATAAAGGAAATAAGGGTAAATAATACTTTGTGTAATTTCAACAAAAACAGATTAAAAGAGTTAAAAGAAAGAATTGATGAAATAAGGTCATTAATAATAAACCCTGAATATAGTGAATATGCCTCAATGGTAATTGATGGTGATTTAAGAGCATTGGGTAACGAAAATATGATTTTTGTATTTCCCAGTAAAAGAGATAGTAATCAATTTAATGAAAACATAGTTGAAATAGATAATATGTTAAAAGATTATTTTGATAAAGAATATAAAACAATATCAGTTTCGACTGACGAATGGGAAATAATAAAACAAGAATACAATTCGAAGAAAAAACAATATACTTACATAGAGGAACCACAATTAGATAACCAAGAAAGGCCAAAAAATGAATTAGAAGAATTATTTGGTGAAATAATAGAATATTTATAGAAAAGAGGAAGAGAAAATGAATATGCAAGCAATGCTAAAACAAGCTCAAAATTTACAAAAGAAAATGTTAGAAGAACAAAAAGAAATAGAAAATAAAGAATTTGTTGGAAAATCATCAATTGTTACTGTAGTAGCTAAAGGAAATAAAGAAATAATAAATGTTAAAATTGATAGTGAAGAAATATCTTCAGATGAAGTAGAAATGTTAGAAGATATGATTATGGTAGCTGTAAATGATTGTTTAAAACAAATTGATAAAGAAACTCAAGAAAAACTTGGGAAATATACTAAAGGAATGCCAGGTTTATTTTAATGAAGTATCCATCAATTATTAACAATTTAATAGAATGTTTTAAAAAGTTACCTTCAATAGGTGAAAAATCAGCTGAAAGATTGGCATTAGCTACTTTAAATATGGATGATGAAGTATTAGAAGTATTTGCTGAATCACTAGAAAATGTGAAAAAAAAAATAACTAACTGTAAAATATGCAATCATTTAGCTGAAGGTGAACTTTGTGAAATATGTAAAAATAAAGAATATCGTGACCAAACTACTTTATGCATTGTAGAAGAATCAAAAAATGTAATATTGTTTGAAAAATTAGGTAGTTACAATGGTTTATATCATGTGCTTGGAGGATTAATATCTCCGCTTGACGGAATAACACCAGATGATATTAATTTAAACTCATTAATGGATAGAATAAAAGAAGGTAATTTTAAAGAAATAATTTTAGCAATTAAACCAAGTATTGAAGGGGAGACAACTACACTTTATATATCTAAACTGCTTGAAGGATTACCAATTAGGGTTTCTAAAATAGCCCATGGTGTTCCTCTTGGGGTAGAGATGGAATATTTAGATTCTTTGACTTTAGAAATGGCTTTAGAAGATAGACAAGATATTTCATAAAAATAAAAATAAAACCATACATTATTGTAAGGTGATAATATGATAAAGATTTGTTATAATTTTTTTAAAAGAATTGTTTTTAGTAGTTTTTTATTGTATGGTTATAATATTTTAGCTACTCCTTTAAATGTTATTATTCCGATAAATATAGTTACAATATTGACTGTTAGTATATTAGGATTTCCTGCTTTGTTATCGCTTATATTTATTCATATTATTGTATTTTAGGAGGATATATGTTAGAAAGTTATTTTGATACCCAAAATGTAGCAACAACAATGCTAGTGAATGCTTTAAAAGATAATCGTTTAAATCATGCCTACCTCATTGAAAGTAATGATAACAATGATGCTTTTAAAATAGCCTTAGCATTTGCTAAAGCTATTTTATGTGAAAAACATTATATAAACAATGAAAAATGTATAAATTGTGTTAAATGTACGCAAATAGATAATAATACTTTCTCTGAACTTAAAATAATAGAACCTGATGGTTTACAAATAAAAAAGGGACAATTAGAAATATTACAAAAAGAATTTAGTAAAACAGCTATACAATCAAATAAAAGAGTTTATATAATAAATCAAGCAGATAGGTTAAATAGTGAAGCTGCCAATTCAATTTTAAAATTTTTAGAAGAACCAGTTGATGGTATTATTGCTATTTTAATAACTTCTAATATTTATCAAATGATGGAAACAATTCTTTCTAGATGTCAAGTTGTTCCATTATTAAAAAATAAAATTAGTGATGATGAAAGCTATTTAGAAAAACTAAAATATTATTTTAATAAAAAAGAAGATGATGAAATTTTATTAGAAAAAACAAAACAATATATAAAATTTATAAATTTAATTCAAACTAAAAAAGAAGAAACTATTATTTCTACTAATAAAATAATAGGAGAATTTGTAAAAGATAAAGATGAATGTTTATTTTTGTTTGATTTTATGGTATTCTTTTATAAAGATTGTTTGAATTATTTGTTAGATAGAAAATTAGAACTATTTAGCCAAAATGACATTGAAACAATTGTAAAAAATAATAACATAGAAAGTTTAAGAAAAAAAATAAATATAGTATTAAATTTAAAAAATAGAATCTATAATAATGCTAATACAAATTTATTATTAGATAAATTAGTTATAACCTTAACAAGATAGGTGGTGTTTATATGGAAGAAATAGTTGGAGTTACTTTTTTAAAAGATGGAAGAATAACTTACTATTATACTAATGGCTTTGAACTTAAAAAGGGAATGAATGTTTTAGTAGAATTTAATAAAGGGTTAAGACTTGCTAGAGTTTTTACAGAACCACATAAAATAGATTCAACTAAATTGGACAAGCCACTTTTAAAAATTCGTAAAATTGCTAGTAAAAAAGATTATTTTAATCATATGGAAAATTTGAAAGAAGCTAAGATTGCTTTAAAAAAATGTCGTAATTTAGTAAAAAAGTATCGTTTAAATATGAATGTTATGGATGCCTATTATACATTATCAAAAGACCAATTAGTTTTTAGATTTTATGCTGAAACACGAGTTGATTTTAGAGAATTGGCGAAAGAACTAGCTTCTATTTATAAAACTAGAATAGAACTAAGACAAATTGGAGTTAGAGACAAAGCTAAAGAAGTTGGTGGAATTGGAATGTGTGGTCAAAAATTATGTTGTGCTAGATTTTTAAAAGAATTTGATTCAGTATCCATATCAATGGCTAAAAATCAAAACCTAGCTTTATCGCCAAATAAAATAAATGGAATATGTGGACGACTTTTATGTTGTTTGAAATATGAAGATGAATGTTATTCTAAAATGAAAAAAAATCTTCCTAAAATAGATGATGAAATAACTGTTGATTCCCAAGTTGGAAAAGTTACTAAAGTAGATGTTTTAAAACAAAAATATACAGTAACATTTCCTAATGGAACTGAGCAAGAGGTAGAATTATAGTGGAACGATTAAATTACTTGTTTGGAGCTGATGAATTATGTGTATATCAAGACACAAATTCCTTTTTATTTTCTTTGGATTCTATTTTATTACCTCATTTTGTTACCCTAACTAAAAAAACAAAAAAAATACTTGATATTGGTACTGGAAATGCTGTAATTCCAATATTATTAGCTACTATGACCGACGCTTACATAAAAGGTGTTGAGATTCAAAAAAAATCTTGTGATCTTGCTAATAAATCAGTTATTTATAACAAACTTGAAAATCAAATAGAAATAATTGAAGATGATATAAAACATTTTTATGAAATAACACCAACCGAAAGTTTTGATTTAATAACTTGTAACCCTCCATATTTTAAAGTTGATGTAAATTCTCATTTTAATGAAAAATTAACTAAAACATATGCGAGACATGAAGTATCATTAAATTTAGAAAATTTAATGAAGATAAGTAAAAAACTTTTAAAAAATGGTGGAAGAATATCATTGGTTCATCGACCAGAAAGATTAGTCGATATAATATTGCTTATGAAAAAGAATAATATAGAACCTAAAAAGGTAATGTTTGTTTATCCTAAATTTGGAAAAGCATCTAATATTTTACTAATTGAAGGTGTAAAAAATGGCAATCCAGGTTTGAAAATAATGGAACCACTTTATGTTTATGATAATAATAATCAATATACTAAACAATTATTAGAATATGTTGAGATAAAGGATGATAATAATGCAATCACAAAAAAGTTATAATGAAACTCAAACAGTATATTTAATACCAACACCTATAGGTAACTTGGAAGATATCACTTTAAGAAGTATTAATACTTTGAAGATGGTTGATATCATTTTTTCAGAAGATACAAGAGAAACATCTTTATTATTAAAAAACTTAAATATTCATAAACCATTAATATCTAGTCATAATTTTAATGAATTGAATAATATTAATAAATTGTTAAATTATTTAGCTGATGGAAAAAATATTGGTATTGTAACAGATAGAGGAACACCTATTATAAGTGACCCAGGTTACGAATTAGTTAAAGCTGCTATTCAAAATAATTATAATGTAGTAGGGCTACCTGGACCAACGGCTTTTGTCCCAGCTTTAATTACGTCAGGCATAGCTCCTCAACCATTTTTATTTTATGGATTTTTAAATAATAAAAGTAATAGAAGAAAAAAAGAATTAGAAAAATTAAAAGAATATCCATTTACTATTATTTTTTATGAATCGCCTCATCGTATAGAGAAAACACTTAATGATATATTAGAAATAATGGGAAATAGACAAATCAGCATTTCCCGGGAAATATCAAAAAAATATGAGGAGATATATCGTGGTAGTATTAAAGAAGTTATAAAACAAATAAATTTAAAGGGTGAAATGGTATTAGTGTTAGAAGGACACAAAAGTAGTAATGATAGCTTTTCTTGTTCAATAGAAGAACATCTTAGGAAATATTTAGATGAAGGATTAGATAGTAAAGAAGCTATTAAAAAAGTTGCTAAAGAAAGAAACATTGCTAAAAATGAAGTATATCAAATATATCATAGAGGTGAAAAATGAAATTAATTGTAGGATTGGGAAATAAAGGTAAAGAATATCAAAAAACAAGACACAATATTGGATTTATGGCAGTTGATTATTTAGCTAGTGTTCAAAACGTTACTTTTGAAAGAGAAAAATTTGGGGGACTTTATACATATTATTATGATAACGGTGAAAAAATAATTTTATTAAAACCTCAAAAATATATGAATTTATCTGGAGAAGTTATAAAACCATTTATAGATTATTTTTCTATTGAGACTTATGATATTTTGATAATACATGATGATTTAGATTTACCAATTGGTAAGTTTAAACTTCGGCCAACAGGTAAAAGTGGAGGACATAATGGTCTTAAAAATATTGAACTTCATTTACATACTACCGATTATAAAAGATTAAAAATTGGTATATCAAATAATAAACTAATTGATACTAAAGATTATGTCCTAGGAAAAATTAAAGATGAAGATTTAAAAATAATAAATAATATTATTGAAAAAGTACCCGATATTGTTCATGACTTTTTAAATATGACTTTTGATGAATTAATGAATAAATATAATCGTAAGTAAGATACTAAAATGTATCTTTTTATGCCGAAAGGAGAAATATTATGAACATATTTAAAAAATGTTTATTTAATCAGACAAATTCTGTAGCGGGACTTACTTTTTCCATGCGAGCTTTATATGTATATAATTATTTTGAAAATCAGTCAAATAGTGTAATATTAGTTATGAGTAGTTTATTTGAAGCTAATAAAATGTATCAATATATACAAGATTATACAGACCAAGTTTTACTATTTCCAATGGATGATTTTTTTACTAGCGTTGCTTTAGCAAGTAGTCCAGAGTTACAAAGTAATCGTCTTTCTACTTTATTTTGTCATGGTAAGAAGAAAATAGTAGTTACTAATTTGATGGGATATTTAAGATTTTTACCAACTTTAAAACAATTTGAAGAATCTACTTTATATATAAAAAAAGATAATGATTATAATATAAATGAGTTAATTGAAAAACTGACTTTACTTGGTTATAATAAAGATATTATTGTTACTAAAACTGGTGATATGGCTTTAAGAGGTTTTGTAATAGATATATTTCCCATTGAAGAAGAAAACCCGATTAGATTAGAATTCTTTGGTGATACTGTCGATTCAATTCGTGTATTTGATACAGAAAGTCAAAAAACCATTAAAGAAATTGATGAAATTGCTATTTTACCTAATACTGAATTTTTAACTAAAGAATTAATAATAAATGCTGATTATAAAGATTTACCTAATTATACTGAGGTTGCTCCTTTAGAAAGTTATTTTGCACCTTGTCAAGTTTTTTTTGATAACTATCAAGAACTATTAAAAAATTATGAAAATTTATTAGAAGATATTAAGCAATATAATATTAGTAAAAATTTAAAAATTGATACAAAATATATGTTTTCATTTGATCCGCTTAAACAAAATAATCATGTTTATTTTACTAGTTATGATAATAAAATAAATAATTTAAATTTAGAAAAATACGAAACCTATGAATTAGATTATTTACCTAAAAATATTAAAGAGTTAAAAAATGTTTTAAATAGATATCTTGAAAATAAAAAAACAGTAATTATATGTCTTAAAAATAGATATCAAGTTAATAACTTAATTGATAGTTTAGAAATGAATAAAGTAGTTTTTACCAATCAAGAAGAAATAAAAAGTAATTATATTAATGTTATTACCAAAAGACTTCATGAAGGTTTTATCTATGAAAATTATGTTGTGATAACTGAACGGGAACTTTATCATAAAAAAGATATTGTCATACCATATAAAAGTAAGTTTAAAATGGGAGTTAGAATAAAAGATATAAATAAATTAAATGTTGGAGATTATATTGTTCATTCAGCTCATGGTATTGGCAAATATGTAGGTCTTAAAACTCTTAAAAAAAATAATGTTTTAAAAGATTATTTAGCTATTGAATATAAAGGAGGCGATAAACTTTATATTCCAGTTGAAAAAATAGATTATATAAGTAAATATTCATCTAATGAAAATCTTGTTCCCAAAATAAATAAATTAGGTGGAACTGAATGGGCTAAAACAAAAATAAGAGTTAGAAAAAAAATTGAAAGTATAGCTGGTGATTTATTAAAACTATATGCAGAAAGAAAGACATCTCCTGGTTTTGCCTTTTTAAAGGATGATGAAAATCAAGCTATTTTTGAATCAGAATTTATTTATGAAGATACGGTTGATCAACATAAAGTAAGTGAAGAAATAAAAAGAGATATGGAAAAACCTCATCCAATGGATAGGCTTTTGTGTGGTGATGTAGGTTATGGTAAAACAGAGGTAGCTTTTAGAGCTATGTATAAAGCAGTATTATCTGGTAAGCAAGTAGCTTATTTATGTCCTACAACTATTTTATCAAATCAACATTATCAAAATGCCATTGAACGTTTTAAAAATACTGCTACTAAAATAGTATTATTAAATAGATTTGTTAAAAATAAACAATTAAAACAAAATATAGAAGATATAAAAGAAGGAAAAGCAGATATAGTTATTGGAACTCATCGAATACTTAGTGATGATGTTGTTTTTAAGAATTTAGGTTTATTGGTTATTGATGAAGAACAACGTTTTGGAGTAAAACATAAAGAAAAAATAAAAAACATTAAAACTAATGTCGATGTTTTAACTTTGTCTGCAACACCTATTCCTAGAACTTTACAAATGTCTTTAACAGGGCTTAGAAGTTTATCATTAATAGAAACTCCTCCTGTTGATAGATATCCTGTTCAAACTTATGTTTTAGAAGAAAATCAAGCTATTATAAAAGATGCTATATATAAAGAAATATCTAGACAAGGACAAGTTTTTATTTTATACAACCATGTTGATACAATTGAACAAAAAAAACAGGAAATAGAAAAATTAATTCCTGAAGCTAAAGTTATTTATGCTCATGGCCAAATGAATAAAGAAGAACTTGAAGAAATCATGTTTAATTTTATTAATCATGAATATGATATATTGTTATGTACAACTATAATAGAAACTGGAATTGATATTCCAAATGTAAATACTTTATTAATATATGAAGCTGATCGATTTGGTTTATCTCAACTTTATCAAATAAGAGGTAGAGTTGGCAGAAGCAATAAAATTGCCTATTGTTATTTAATGTATCACGCAGGTAATATACTTTCTGATGTAGCAATGAAAAGACTTAATGTTATAAAAGAATTTACTGAGCTTGGTAATGGTTTTCGTGTTGCAATGCGAGATTTATCAATTAGAGGAGCTGGAGATATTTTAGGTAGTGAGCAGGCTGGTTTTATTGATTCAGTTGGAATAGAACTTTATATGTCAATGTTAAATGAAGAAGTTGAAAAACTAAGAGGTAAAAAGATAGAATTAAGTAAAGATACAAGTGAATTACCTTTAGTTGATGTTAGTACTAATATTGATGATAATTATGTAGAGGATACAGATTTAAAAATTGAAATTCATAAAAAGATAAATCAAATTACTTCTTACGAAACTTTAATTAAAATTAAGGAAGAACTTGAAGATAGATTTGGAAAATTATCAGAAGACATGCTTATTTATATGCATGAAGAATGGTTTGAAAAATTAGCTAAAAATTTTGGAATCAAAGATGTTAGACAAACTCCAAATTTTATTGCTATTACCTTACCTAAGGAATTAACTGATAAAATTAAGGGAGATATGTTATTTGTTGAGTGTACTAGTTTATCTAGAAATTTTCGCTTTTCAATGCAAGTAAATAGATTAGTAGTTACTTTGGACTTAATTAATTTAGACAAACATTTTATATATTATTTAATAGATTTTTTAAAAATTGTAGAAAAAAGTTTGAAAAAAGCATAAAAATACTTATTTTTAGAATACTTTTTTCTTTTTTTGTTATTCTAAAAATAAGGAGGATGAAATGAGAACTACTGGTATGGTTAGACGAATAGATGAATTAGGTAGATTAGTTATTCCTAAAGAAATTAGAAAATCAATGAGACTTTTAGAAGGAGAAAATGTAGAAATATTTGTACAATCAGATCAACTTATCTTAAAGAAATATTCATTAGTTAAAAGAATAAGTGATTTTGCTCAAGATTTTACTGATGCTATGTATTCTTTTTTAAAAGAAAATATAATTATTACTGATACTGATAGTATTATAGCTGCAAGTGGTCCTTTAAAAAAGGAATTTTTAAATCAATATTTGAGTGATGCAATGCTATTATCGATAAAAAGACATGAAAATATTTTAGAAAAACATAAAAAAATATTAGAAATTGTGACCAATAAAAAAATAGAATGTACTTATGTTTTAAAACCAATTTTTGTTAGAGGTGATATGATGGGAATGGTTATAATTTTTTCTATCGATAATAGATTATCAGAAGTAGAAGAAAAGGTAGCTAATATAGCTGCAGAATTTTTTATGAAGTATCTAGAAGAATAATTACTTTACACTTTGTCGAATAAAGTCGACAAGTTTTTGTTTAAAATCCTTGAATTTGTGGTATTATAAACTTGTTCAGAGAAAAGGAGAAAAATATGAAATTAACAAAGAGTGAAGTTAGATTGATAAGAGTTGTCTTTTTAGTTTTTTTGCTTTTTGTTTTATTCAGTGCGATTAAATCTAAAAATATTATAGATTGGATATATCTTTTTCTAATTGGAATTATAGAAATAATTAGTTTAATAAAAAGAAGGTAGTAAAATGTTGATAGATACTCATTGTCATTTGTTTCAAGAATACTATGATGATGTTGATAGTATTGTAAAAGATATGCCTGGTATTATGATTGTATCTGGTGTTGATTTAAAAAGTAATGAAGAAATGTTATCTTTAAGTAAAAAGTATGATAATGTTTATGTTACTTTAGGTATTCATCCAGAATATGCATCTGAAATAACAGACGTTTCTTTATTGACACAATATTTTGATAATGAAAAAGTAGTAGGAATTGGAGAAATAGGACTAGATTATCATTATGATAAAAGTAATAAAGAAGAACAAAAAAAATTATTTATTGAACAAATTAAAATAGCTAATAAATTTAATCTTCCAATTGTTATTCATTCAAGAGATGCTAGTCTTGATACTTTAAATATATTAAAAGAATATTTAAATACTAAAGCTATAATGCATTGTTATAGTTATTCTAAAGAAATGGCTGGTGAATTTTTAAAATTAGGCATTTATTTTGGTATTGGGGGAGTATTAACTTTTAAAAATAGTGAAAAATTAAAACAAGTTTTAAAAGAATTACCATTAGATAGGATAGTTTTAGAAACTGATAGTCCTTATTTGACACCAGAACCATTTAGAGGAAAACAAAACATTCCTAATAATGTTTCATTAGTTGCTAAAAAAATAGCTGAATTAAAAGATATAACATATGAGGAAGTTGTTAAAATAACTGAAAAAAATGCTCGATATATCTTTAATATAAAAAAATGATGAATATTTTCACCATTTTTTTATATTAAAATAATTACAAAATTTTAAAAGAAAATTTATTTAACTTCGATAACAATATTATTGATAGTAAATGATTTAATTGTGTCTATATCAACAATTTCTGCATTACTTTCTCCAAATTCACCTTCAACTGTTATCATTTCTTGTCCCCATACTTTTAATTCCATAGTTGTTCCATCATTAAATGTTATAAAATTATGTCCATCAGCAGAATCATTAAATACATCTTCACTTATATCTTCTATTACTTTTTCAGAAATTTCATCAGGATTTTTGTTATAATCCATAGTAAATATAACTTTAAAAGGTGTTAATTTAATAGTTTTTAAAGTAGCTACTACATCATTTTTATTATAAACAACTTTATTTACATCAATAATTTTATTTTTCATATCATTTTTTGTTATTGTAAAAGGTATATCATAATTTTTACTTTCATTAGTTAAACGTAAAACAACATTTTGACTATCAGTTATTTTTTCATCAATTGAGAAATTTAACATTAAACCTTTTTCATCGTCATTAGCCATACCCTTAGTAACACAACCTATTTTGATATCAGAGTGACAATAATCAGTCATATAGTTATCATCAGTAATATTTTCATTAAATGTTTTACCTGGTGAAAGAAAATAATCTGTCAAATTAAAAGTTCCTATTTTGTCTTTTATAAATAACATTATATAAACTTCTGTATCGTCAAGAATAGTTTGTTTGATAGTAACAGTTATATCATCAAAATCTTTAGTTAAATTTAAATCAGTACCTTGAACACCAGCTTGTTCTAATTCTTCATCATTTTTATCATATAGCCATTTAAAATGTTCATCGAATTTAAGTATTTTGACCAAGGCATAGCATGAACCAGATAGTAAAATAAAACCTATTACAAAAATTGCAAATTTTAAAACAAATGGTTTTGTTTTATATTGTTTTTCTTCCTTATGATTTAATATATTATTTAACATTTTTCTTTTTTCCCCCTCTTGTAATTCAATTTTATCAATAGTTTCTTTAAATTTATTCATTATCTTCACCTTCTATCATTTCTTTCAATAACAATCTACCCCTGTGTAAATATGAGTAAATAGTATTTTCTTTTGTTTTTAGTAACTTGGCTATTTCACTACATGAATAACCTTCATAATAATGCATATAAATAGGTGTTTTATATTTTTCAGGTAAGTTTAAAACTATTTCTAAGGTTTCGTCAGTTTTGATTTTTTCCTCAACGTCAAAGTCTAGTTCTTTATTTTTATTCCACCAATGTTTAATTTTATTTTTACAATAATTATTAGTGGCAACAATAAACCAAGCTTTTTCATGTTCTAAACTTTCAAAGGTAATATTTTTTTCCATTACTTTTACAAATATTGATTGAATTGCATCTTCAATATTACTAATATTACCTTTAAAGAATATAAAACAAATTTTGTACATTCTATCAACATTTCTTTCATATAATTCTTCAATGTAACTTTCCATTATTTTTTACCTCCTACCATTAATACAAATAAGCTAATTATATCCTTGCATTTATTATACCAAATTTTTTAAATATTGAACTATAATTTAATTTTTAGTATAATTAATTTGGAGTGAAAATATGGTTTCATTAAATGAATTAAAGGAAAAACTTAATAAAAATGGGTTTGATTTTAAAAAAAATTTTGGACAAAATTTTATTATTGATAATAACATAATTAAAAATATTGTTACAAAGTCACAAATAAAAGATAATAGTTTAATAATTGAAATAGGACCAGGTGCAGGTTCTTTAACTAGTGAATTAGGTTTAAAAGCCAGACAAGTAGTATGTTTTGAAGTTGATACAAATTTAAAACCCATCTTAGATGAAACTTTAAAAGATTTTAATAATATTGATATATTTTATGAAGATTTTTTAAAAGTTGATTTAAAAGAAATATTAAAAAATTATAATTATGATTATATTTATGTGATTGCTAATTTACCTTATTATATAACTACACCAATTATTATGAAATTAATTGAAGAAAAAATCGATTTAGAAAAAATAGTAGTAATGGTTCAAAAAGAAGTAGGCAATCGTTTTAAAGCCAAACCAGGAAGTAAAGATTATTCTTCATTATCTGTTTTTTTAGATTATTATTTTGATGTTCAAAAAATAATGGATGTTTCAAAAAATGTTTTCATACCTAAACCTAAAGTAGATAGTATTGTAGTTTCTTTTAATAAAAAAGAAAAAATGTATAAAGTTTTAAATGAAGATTTATTTTTTAAATTAGTAAGAGATGCCTTTAAGCAAAAAAGAAAAACAATAAAAAATAATTTAAAAGACTATGATTTAGCTAAAATAGAAAATATTTTAAAAAAACATGGTTTTAATTTTCAAACAAGAGCTGAACAAATACCTATAGATATCTTCATCGAAATAGCAAATAATTTAGAAAGTTAGAATTTTCTAAATTTTTTTTGACAAAAAATTAGCTTATTATTAGATAAAATATAATAGGTGGTCATATGGAATTAATATCAAAATTAAGTTGGTCTATTGTAACCTCTTTAATATTACTAACTAGTTTAACATATCAAGTTAAAACCAATTTTAAGACTTTAAAATTAAATCATATTATAAAAAATATTGTTAAAAAAGAACATAAAACTAAAATAAGTTCTTTTGCTACTTTAATGGTTACTTTAGGTGGTAAAATTGGCGTTGGCAGTATTGCTGGGGTTGCTTTAGCTATTTATTATGGAGGTGTAGGAAGTCTTTTTTGGTTGATGTTGGTATCAATTTTATGTGCTGTACTTTCATATGTTGAAACTATACTAGGTATGAAATATCGAATTAAGAATAAGAACAATTATTATGGTGGGCCTAGTTATTATATAAGTAAAGGGTTAAATAAGAAAAAACTTGCTGTTATTTATAGTTTATTAATAATATTTTGTTATATAGGTGGTTTTTTAGAAATCCAAACAAATACCATCACTAAATCAATTCAAGTATTTGTCGGTATTTCTCCTTATATAATTGGAATAATATTGGTAATTATTACTTCATTTTGTATAGTAGGAGGATTAAAAACTATATCTAAAGTAAGTGAAAAATTAGTTCCTTTTATGTTAATTTTATATTTATTATTAGCGACTTTTATATTTTTTAAAAACATTAATCAAATACCAACTCTTATTACTTTACTATTAAAAGAAGCTTTTAAAGTAACGTCAATAAAAGGAGGTTTAATAAGTACAATAATAATAGGAGTTCAACGGGGGATATTTTCTACTGAAGTAGGAATTGGAACAGGTTCAATAGTAGCGACCACAACTACTGATAATTTAAAGAATAAACAAGCTTATATGCAAGTTGTTGGAGTATATATAACAGGTATACTAGTTTGTGGTGCTACAGCTATTTTAATTCTTTGTAGTCCATATGAAACTCTTACTTTTTCTGATTTTAATGGAATTGAATTAGTATCTTTTGCTTTTTATTATCATTTTGGTCAATTTGGAACTTATTTGTTATCTTTTTTAATTTTTCTTTTTTCATTTTCTACTATTTTAAGTGGCTATTATTATGGAGAAGTATCAATGCATTTTTTGTTTCCTAAAAAATATCAAAAGTATTTAATAATTTTAAAAATTGTTACTTTAATTAATGTATTTTTAGGTTGTTTTTTGTCTCCAACTTTTTTATGGAAAATAGTTGATTGGTTGGTTGCTATTATGATTGCTATAAATATATATGCAATGATGAAATTAAAAGAAAACCTTTAAAATAAAAGACAAATATGATAAAATAAACTTGGAGTTGGGATTATGATTAATAAAAAATGGGATGAAGTATTAAAAGATGAATATAAGAAAGATTATTTTAGAAATTTAGGTATATTTGTTAAAAAGGAATATCATGATAAAACAATATATCCTGAATATAAAGACATTTTTAATGCTTTAAAATTAACAGATTATGATAAAGTTAAGGTAGTTATTTTAGGACAAGACCCATATCATGGAGAAAAAGAAGCTCATGGACTTTCTTTTTCGGTAAGGGCTGGTGTTGCAATGCCACCATCTTTAAGAAACATATTTCAAGAGCTTTATGGAGATTTGGGTATTAAAAGAGCAAATACTGATTTGACTGATTGGGCTATACAAGGAGTATTACTTTTAAATTCAATTATGACCGTAGTCGCTAATACCCCATTATCTCATAAGGGTAAAGGTTGGGAGGTATTTACTGATAAAATAATAGAAGAATTAGGTAAAAGAGAAAAGCCTTTAGTATTTATCTTATGGGGTAGTTATGCTAGAAGTAAAAAAGAACTAATTCAAAATAAAAATCACCTTATTTTAGAAAGTGTCCACCCATCACCTTTATCTGCTAGTCGTGGTTTTTTTGGAAGTAAGCCATTTTCTAAAACTAATCAGTTTTTAGAAAAACATGGAGAAAAACCTATTGAGTGGTAGTATGCAAGAGTCATTAACTTTTTTAAATAAAGAAATCCAAAAAAATCAAAATATTATAGTAGCTTGTAGTGGGGGACCAGATTCCATGGCTTTACTTTATTTAACTACTTTAGTAAGATTAAATAAAAATATTAATATAATTTGTGCCCATGTTAATCATAATGTTAGAGAAGAAAGTAAAAAAGAAGCACTGTTTGTTAAAGAATTTTGTGATAAAAATAATATAATTTTTGAACAAATGACAATAAAAAAATATCATAATGATAATTTTCATGCTGATGCAAGAAAATTAAGATATGATTTTTTTAAAAAAATTTATGATAAATATCAAGCTAATTATTTACTAACCGCCCATCATGGTGATGATTTAATAGAGACTATTTTAATGCGGATAGTTAGAGGTTCTACTTTAATAGGTTATGCAGGTTTTAATATCAAAAGTGAAATGAACAATATGACAATTTTAAGGCCTTTAGTTTTTGTGACTAAAAGCGAAATAGAAAAATATGATAAAGAACATGGTATTTCTTATGTTATAGATAACTCTAATTATAAAGATGTTTATACAAGAAATAGGTATCGTAAATATATTTTACCTTTTTTGAAAGAAGAAAATAACCAAGTTCATAAAAAATTTGAACAATTTAGTCAAGAATTATTTTTAATATCATCATTTTTAGAAAAAGAAGTACATAAATATTATCATCAAGTTGTAAATAATAATAAAATAAATATTTCATTATTTTTAAAATGTGATATAGTAATAAGAAAAGAAATATTAAAACAATATTTACTTAATTATTATGGAAATGACATAGAAAAAGTAACTAAAAAACATGTTGATTTATTATTAGATATAATAAATAATAAAAAAGTAAATAATAATATTATCTTTCCAAATAAAATGGTGGTGGTAAAAGAAAATAATTTTATATATTTAACTAAAAATATTAATAAAGATATAAAAAGACAAGTACTAAAAACACCATTTGTTTTAGAAGATAATCATGTTATTAAAAAAATAAAAGAATCTAATCAAGATGGTAATGATATTTGTCGACTAGATTCTAAAGAAATATCTTTACCCTTATATATAAGGAAAAGAAAACCTGGGGATAAAATGATGGTAAAAAATATGAAAGGACACAAAAATATAAACGATATATTTATGGAACATCATATACATCCACTTAAAAGAGATAGTTATCCAATTGTTGAAGATGAAAAGGGAAATATAGTTTGGATACCAAATTTAAAAAAATCACAATTTAATAAAACAAAAACAGAAAAGTATGATATAATACTTAAGTACTATTAAGGAGGGAAATCATGAACAAAAAAACCATACGTCGTGGTTTATTGCCATATTTAATGATTATTGTAGTCATGTTTGGTGTTTTTTTCCTAATTTCTGTATTAAATAGAAAAATAAATCATTTAACTTATGATCAATTTATTAAAGAAATTAATAAATCAAATGTAACAGAAATAATAATAACACCAAAGAGTAATGCTGGTACTTATGAAATAGTTGGTAAACTAAAAGGATATGATGATAAAGAGTCTTTCTTTTTAAGAACACCATTATCAGAAGAAGTAATGAATCAAGTATTAAAAGTTAAAAAGACTGGACAATTTAAAATTCAAACTGAAGCTGATCCATCTTCTAATATGGTATTACTTTTTATTGTAAATATTTTGCCACTTGTTTTAGTAGCTGGAATAGCTTTTATTCTAGTATCAAGACAAATGAGTAGTGCAAATAAATCAATGGATTTTGGAAAGAGTAGAGCTAGATTAAATGAGGATGCTGGTAAAACAACATTTAAAGATGTTGCTGGATTAACAGAAGAAAAAGAAGAAGTTCAAGAACTTATCGACTTTTTAAAAGCTCCTAAAAAATTCCAAGAAATGGGAGCTAGAATACCAAAAGGAGTTTTATTAGTAGGTCCTCCAGGTACTGGTAAAACCCTACTTGCTAAAGCGGTGGCTGGAGAAGCTAATGTGCCATTTTACTTTATCAGTGGTTCAGATTTTGTTGAACTATTTGTCGGAGTTGGTGCTAGTAGAGTTAGGGATATGTTTAAACAAGCTAAACATAATGCCCCTTGTTTAATCTTTATTGATGAAATAGATGCAGTTGGTCGTCAAAGAGGTTCAGGAATTGGTGGAGGTCATGATGAAAGAGAACAAACTTTAAACCAATTACTTACTGAAATGGATGGTTTTGGGGCTAATGAAGGTATTATTATTATTGCTGCTACTAATCGTCCTGATGTTTTGGACCCAGCACTTTTAAGACCTGGTCGATTTGATAGACAAGTTCAAGTATCATTACCAGATAAAAAAGGAAGAGAAGAGATATTAAAGGTTCATGCTAGAAATAAAAAATTTGCTAAAAATGTTTCTTTAGCTAATATTTCTAACCGTACTGTTGGTTTTAGTGGAGCTGATTTAGAGAATTTATTAAATGAAGCAGCTTTATTAACAGTTAGACGTCATAAAAAAGCAATTACCATGGCTGAAATAGATGAAGCTCATGACAGAGTTTTAATGGGACCTGCTAAGGTTAGTAAAAAATATACAGAACATGAAAAGAAAACAGTTGCTTATCATGAAGCTGGTCATGCTGTAATGGGAATAAAATTAGATGGAGCAAATGAAGTACAAAAAATCACTATTATTCCAAGAGGTTCAGCTGGTGGATATAATTTGATGCTTCCAAAAGAGGAGACCTTTTTACAAACTAAAAGTGAACTTTTAGATACAATTTGTGGTTTACTTGGAGGTCGTATTTCTGAAGAATTAGTATTTAAAGAAATAACAACAGGAGCTCACAATGATATAGAACAAGCTACTAAAATTGCTAGAGCAATGGTTACAGAATATGGTATGAGTAGTTTAGGACCTATTCAATTAGAACAACAAGAAGGTAGTGTATTTTTAGGTCGAGATTATAATAAAAGTCGTAATTTTTCATCTCAAGTTGCTTATGAAATAGATAAAGAAATTAGAAAAATTGTTGATGAATGTTATAAAATCACTACTAAAGTAATTAAAGAAAATAGAAAATTATTAGATTTGATTGCGAATACATTGCTTCAATATGAAACAATTACTAAAGAACAAATAACTTATTTAGTAGAACATGGTTGTATGCCAGATGAAGATGATGCTATTTCTACTAGTGATTTTAAAGAGGCTAGTTTAAATGATTTGTCAGTTGAAGAATTAAGACAAATGGCTAAAGATAATGGTTTAGTAAATGCTGATGAATTAGATAAAGAAGATTTAATAGTATTTTTAAATAATTATGACCCAGATGAAGAATAATTTGGGTTTTTTTTATTGAAACTAGAAAAAAACTATTTTTTTATAGACAAAATAATTTTTATTTGTTACAATACATACAAATTAAAGGGGGAAGACATGAAAAAATATGATTTAAAAACAATAGTTGATTATGTAAATGGTAACGATATAGTTGATTATGATATTGACAAGTTAGAAAATGATAAACATTTTATGATGGATGTTATAGATTTTACTAATGATAAAAATATGTATAATATTTGTCCAGCCATTATGAAAAATGATTACAAATTTATTTTATTTATGATTAATAAATTTAATGATGATTTATCTTTTATAACTAAAATTACGAAAGAATTTTGTAAAGTAAGTAATGATATATTTGAACAAATAGAAGTGAGATTAGCATTATGTAATATTATTAAAAATAAAGATTATGATTTGTATCAAGAAAATTATTTTTTAGTTGAATCTTTATATAGTATAATGCGACAAGAAGTTTTGGCAACTACTATCGATGAACCAATATTAGGAGAAGGATTTTGTTTGATTAGATATTCCTTTGATTTTAGTGATTTAGCTTTAAACTATTTTGCTAAAAACTTTATTGAAGAAATATTTAATAAATATGTAAATTTAGAAGAATATTTACATGAACATTATAATACCTATCAAGAATTTGAAAAAAAAGGGGTTAAAAAGTTTATAATTGATGTTTTAAATTGTTATGATGAAACATTAGCTTCATATGTGACCTGTAATATTATAGTTTTAGATGATTTATTAAAAAAATTAAATAGAATAAATAAAAATTGGGATTGGTATAACAATAATGTTAATACTAAAAAATATGGTATGATATGTGATATAGTTTATGATAAATTAGAAGAAAGTCAAACTTGTCATATTATTTCAGGAATTGAATTACTTTATCATTTTGCTCAAAAATATAATATTGTTGATGAAATATTAGAATATAATATGTCTAGTAGAGAAGAATATGAAGAAATAATTAAAAAATACCCTGTTAATCCAGATGATATGGATTTTGAACTATTAAAAATTTATTATGAAATACAAAAAGAAATAGTTCAAATACTAAAACAAAAAAATCCTCAAGAAAAAGATAATTACACTAAAGAAGAAAAAACTAAAGTTAAAACTAATACGATAATAGATTTTAAAACTAGAAGAATAAAAAAGGTTAGTACTTATTAAAAAATAAGTACTTTTTATATAGAACTCTTTTAACAAAATTATTATATAAGATAGATTTTTAAAAATATATATGATAAAATAAAAAAGAAAAGAATTATAGAAGATGGTGATTAGATGGGCAAAATTATTGCTTTAGTAAATCAAAAAGGTGGAGTCGGTAAAACGACTACTAGTATAAATTTATCCGCATCATTAGGATACCTTAAAAAAAAGGTCTTATTAGTTGATTTAGATCCTCAAGGTAATGCAACTACTGGGGTTGGTGTAGCTAAAACTGATTATAAAGAAAGTATTTATGATTTATTAACTGATAAAACACAATTATCAGATGTTATAATAAAAACAAAATTTAAAAATTTATATATTATTCCAGCTACGATAAATCTAGTAGGTTTGGATGTTGAATTAACAGAAAGACAAAAAGAGGACCCTAATTTTCAAACTGGAGGACAATTAAAAAAATATTTATCTCAAGCTAAAGATTTATTTGATTATATTATTATAGATTGTCCACCATCTCTTGGAATACTAACTAAAAATGCTTTGGTAGCCTCTGATTCCGTACTAATACCAGTACAATGTGAATTTTTTGCACTTGAAGGGATTATGCAACTATTAAGTACAATAATGTTAGCACAAAAGGACTTAAATCCAACTTTAGATATTGAGGGGGTATTACTTACTATGTTGGATGCTAGAACAAATTTAGGACTTGAAGTAGTAGAAGATGTTAAAAGTTATTTTAAAGAAAGAGTATATGATACAATTATACCTAGACTTGTAAAATTTGCTGAGGCACCAAGTTATGGTAAACCTATTTTAGCCTATGATTCTACTAGTCGAGGTACACTTGCTTATATCAATCTAGCAAAGGAAGTGATTGCTCGTAATGGAAACTAAAAAAAGGGCGTTAGGTAGAGGACTAGAACAATTATTTAATACTGAAAATTTAGACTTAGATTCATTTGAAAAAACAGTATATGAAAATACTAGTAGTTCAGATATTATTCAGTTAGATATTAATGAATTAAGACCTAATCCATATCAACCTAGAAAAGTATTTGAAGAAAATGCTTTAAAAGAACTAGCTGATTCTATAAAAGAACATGGTATTTTTCAACCGATACTTGCTAAAAAAAGCATTAAAGGGTATCATATAATAGCTGGTGAAAGAAGAGTTAGGGCTGCTAAATTAGCAGGTTTAGATAAAGTACCAGCGATTATTAAAGATTTTACTGATGAACAGATGATGGAAATTGGTCTTTTAGAAAATTTACAAAGAGAAAATTTAAGTGTTATAGAGGAAGCAGAAGCTTATCAATCAATGCTTACTGGGCTTCATTTAACTCAAGAGCAACTTGCTTTAAAAGTTGGAAAAAGTAGAAGCCATATTACTAATATTTTAGGTCTTTTACGCTTACCAAACGATGTCAAAAAAATGATTGTTGATAATGAAATATCAATGGGACATGCTCGAGTATTAAGTAAGCTAGAAGATTCAAAAAAACAAGTCGAATTAGCTAAAAAAATTGTTGACACAACAATGACAGTTCGCCAGTTAGAAGAAATATCACAAAATGAAGAATTGAAAAAGAAAGTTCAAATAAAAAAACCAACAAAAAAGATTAATCCAGAATTTCAATATGTAGAAAATTTGTTAAGAGATAAATTAGATACAAAAATAAAAGTAAAAGATAAAAAAATAGAAATATCTTTTACTAATGTTGCTGATTTAAATAGAATACTTGAAGTATTAAATGTAAAGGAGTGATTTTATGTTCATTCTAGCTATAGAAGATTTTTATAAACCCATATTAGCAAAAGAAATACTTGGTCCTATAATTGTTTTAATTTCTACATTTATTATTTTTTCTATTATTGCTAAACTAGCTAAAAAAATAGCTAATCCTCCTAAAGTACAACATCATACTAAACTTTTTGATAAAAGGAGAGCTAAAGTATCATCAGTAGTTTTTTCTAATGTTTGTAAATTTATAGTTATTATAATTGATATTATAATTATTTTAAAATTATGGGGGATAAACTCTAGCACCTTTTTTGCTTCTTTGGGAATTTTTAGTGCTGTTATTGGTTTAGCTTTTCAAGACGTTTTAAAAGATATTATAGCAGGGATATTTATAGTTATAGAAAATCAATATGCAGTTGGCGATACTATTTCAATTGGAGACTTTAAAGGAGAAGTAATTGATTTAGGATTAAAAACTACTAGGATAAAGTCATATGAAGGTGATATAAAAATCATTTCTAATAGAGAAGCAACAGGAATTATAAATTACAGTTTAGAAAAATCACTTGCTATAGTAAATGTTTATGTTTCATATGAAGAAGATTTACTTAAAGTAGAAAAAGTTTTAGAAGATTTGTGTAAACGACTTACTAATGAATTACCTAATTTAAGAGGCCCTGTAGAAGTATTAGGAGTAAACGAGTTAGGTGAATCAGGTATTGAATATCGTTTAAGTGTAGCAACTAAATCGATGGAACATTTTGCTATTCAAAGAAAAATAATGAGAGAAATAAAACTAGAATTTGATAAACATGAAATAGAAATACCTTATAATCAGTTGGTGGTTCATAATGCCTGAATATAATGTCGGAACAGTAGTTATCATGAAAAAACAACATCCATGTGGTAATAGTGAATTTACTATTACTAGAATAGGTGCTGATATAAAAATAAAATGTAATGAATGTGGACGTTTTATTATGTTACCACGAATAGAATTTAATAAAAAAATGAAAAAAATCAAAGCTTAGGAGGAGTTATGGCAAAAAGAAAAAAGAAAAAAATATATGGTCCAGTGTCCATTATAATGTTTATGATTATAGGAATTGCTTTTTTAAGCCTAATTCTTTCTTTGGTTAAATTTGGAAGTAATCAAACTAGAATTAATGGAAATGTTTTAGAAGCTAATTTAGTTTTAGTAAAAAATATTATTAGTAGTTCTGGTATTCGTTACATGATAGGTAGTATTGTAACAACTTTTAGAAACTTTGAACCACTTGCTGTTATAATTATTTCATTACTAGGTATTGGTATATGTGAAAAAAGTGGTTTATTTAATGCTTTATTTCAACCACTAAAAAAAGTAAAATTTGGAGTTGTTATATTCTTTACTATATTACTTGGAATTATTAGTACAGTAGTAGGAGATTTTAGTTACTTATTTTTAATACCTTTTGTAGCTGCTATGTATAAATATTTGGACAAAAATCCTATTTTAGGAATTTTAATTATATATCTTGGTATTACATTAGGTTATGGAACTGGTGTTATTTATAATTACAATGATTATGTTTTAGGAACATTAACTCAAAGTGCAGCTTCATTTGACGTTGATAAAACATATACTTATAAATTGCTTTCTAATATTTATATAATGATAGGTTCTACCCTTATTTTAACCTTAGTTTTAACAACTGTTGTAAATCGTTTCTTAGTACCTAAATATCCTAAAAGAAGACATGCTTCTAAGGAAGAAATTGAAACAAAATTTTCAGCTAAAGGATTAATTTGGACTGGAATAATTTGTTTGATTTTATTGTTAGCTGTTGGTTATATGATTTTGGACGTTAATCTCCCATTTGCTGGTTTATTACTTGCTAAGGATGGAACTTATGTTGCCAAATTGTTTGGAGATGGATCACCTTTTAAAGAGGGAATTGTAATTATTATTACATTCATAATGATGGTAGCTGGTTTAATATATGGTAAAATATCAGGAAATATTAAAGATAGTAATGAATATAGTTTGGGTTTATCAAAAAATTTTGAAAAACTAGGATTTATGTTTGTTTTGATGTTTTTTATATCTCAAGTTTTGGCAGTAATTGATTGGACTAATATAGGTGTTGTTATATGTAGTAAGTTAACTGAATTTATGAGTTCACTACAGGTATCAGGATTATCACTTGTTATAGTTTTTATCTTTATTGTTATATTGTCAAGTATTTTTATACCAGATGCAGTTGTTAAATGGCAACTTATGGCTCCAACAATTGTACCATTATTTATGAGGTCAAATATTACACCAGATTTTACTCAATTTGTCTTTAAAATAGCTGATTCAGTCGGAAAAGCTTATACTCCAATATTTGTTTATTTTATAATAATGTTAGCTTTCTTAGAAAAGTATCGAGTTGATGAAAAAAAGCAGATAAGCATTTTTGGTGTTTTAAAAACAATTTTACCAACGATATTAATTATAACTATTTTTTGGGTTTTATTGATATGTATTTGGTATATTGCTAATTTCCCTATTGGTATTGGAACTTATCCAACTATTTAAGGAGGTAGTATATGGATAGTAAAGATAAAAAAATACCGTTTAAAAAAATAATGATGTTTATCTTGCTCATAATTTTTGGTGTTATTTTATATTTTTTAGTTCGTAATTTAAATATATAGAAATTCGTTTTTTTGAACGAATTTTTATATTGTGGACAATAATACGTAAAAATGTTATAATTTAAGTGGTTTAATTACTTAGCAAGTTTTATAACTAAATAGATTTTACTTCTGGTTTGTTAAGATATTAAAATTAGCATAAGAATGAAAAGGAAAACAAAGGAGGGAGGACAATAAGTGGCCTTTGTTTAATATGTAATTAAAATATTTATTATAAAAACAGGGTAAAATACTTACTTATTGTATATATATGAATGGAGAATTATTAATAAAAATATTTGGCATGATAATTTTATCAATGCTTACAGTAGTTATTGTGATGCCATTTATAAAAAAAATAGCTGTTCAAGTAGATGCTGTTGATATTCCAGGTGGAAGACATATTCATAAAAAAGTTGTTCCTAAAATGGGTGGACTTGCTATATTTGTTGGTTTTTTAGTTGGATATATGATATTTGGTTCACCAAGTCCAATTATGAATGCAGTATTAATTGGTAGTTTTATTGTAATATTAACTGGTGTAGTAGATGATATAAGTGATTTAGGTCCACTACCTCAGTTTATTGGTCAATTATTAGCTGCTTGTGTTATTGTTTTTTATGGAAAATTATTGATAACTGAAGTAAGTGCTTTCAATATTGTATTAAAATTTCATTTTTTATCATATCCACTTACATTATTCTTTATTGTTGGTTGTATTAACTGTATCAATTTTATTGATGGACTTGACGGTTTAAGTGGAGGAATAAGTGGAATATATTTTTTAACTGTCGGTATAATAGGTACAATTCAATTGAAAACTGGGTTAGATATTACTTTGGCATTTGTCATGTTAGGAGCGATATTAGGGTTTTTAGTTTACAATTTTTATCCCGCTAGTGTTTTTGCTGGTGATACTGGTTCTAATTTTATGGGATTTATGATTTCAGTAGTTGCTTTACTTGGTTTTAAAAATGTCACAATGACTTCATTTTTAATACCATTAATAATACTTGCTATACCGATACTTGATACATTTTTTGCAATAGTAAGAAGACTTATTAAAAGGCAAGCAATAACTGAAGGTGATGCCTGCCACTTGCATCATCAATTATTAAATCATAATCTAAGTCAAAGAACATCAGTATTAATTATATACGCTATTGATATATTATTTGCGATAACTTCAATATTATATGTAGTTGGTGACACTAAGTTAGGTTATGCCTTATATACTATTTTAACAATTATAGTTGTTACATTTGTTTTAAAAACCAATATTTTATTTGATCATAATAAAATTAAAAAAAATAAGAAAAAAGCATAAAAGTGCTTTTTTTATGCATAATAAAAATGGTGATAATATGAATTTAGAACCTTTA
Source organism: uncultured Bacilli bacterium (assembly GCA_947628785.1). GTDB lineage: Bacteria > Bacillota_I > Bacilli_A > RF39 > UBA660 > HGM10857. The sequence continues at coordinate 2,383 of CANRBE010000009.1, read as the reverse complement.
TATGAAGTTATATATCGTGGTTTTTTTTCTTTGTTAACTTTATTTTTAATAACTAAACTAATAGGAAGAAGACAAGTATCTGAATTAAATTTTTTTGATTACATTATTGGAATATCTATTGGTAATTTTGCAGCAGAAATAACAATAAACCAAGATGTAGAATTTTATGTTGGAGTAGTTGCAATATTAATATATGGAATTATTGCTTATTTATTATCTATAATAACTAATAAAAGTATTTTGATTAGGAGACTTGTAATGGGTAGTCCAATTATTTTGGTTGAAGAAGGTAAGTTGTTAGAAGCAAACTTAAAAAAAACTAGATTGGATGTTAATGAACTTTTAGAAAGTTGTCGAAATAGTGGTTATTTTTCTTTAGATGAAATAGAATATGCAATACTAGAAACTAATGGTAAAATGAGTATTTTACCAAAAGCAAAATATAAACCTGTAACATTAAAAGATATGAATATCAAAACATCTAATTCGGGATTAGTTGCTAATGTTATAATAGATAGTAAGATAATGAAGGAAAATTTAAAAAATATGCATAAAAATCAAAAATGGTTAGAAAACGAATTAAAAATAAAAGGTTATCAAAAATTAGATAACATATTACTTGCTACTTTGGATAATCAAGAAAAATTGACTGTTTATGAACGAAATAGTGATAATAAAGGGAAAATGGTACTAGAATAAAACAACTATATTGGTTGTTTTTTAAATTTATAATAATCTGTCAAATAATAAAAAAATGATGTAAAAATATTGTTTCTTATTTTAGTTTTTTGTATAATAAATAAAGATTGGATGTGAAAAAATGCGACATTTTTGTGCTTCAGCATTTATAATAAACCCTGATACTAAAGAAATACTTTTAGTTAAACATAAAAAATTTAAAAAATGGGTCCAACCAGGGGGACATATTGAACATGATGAAACACCAGAAGAAGCAGCAATTCGTGAAGCTTATGAAGAAACAGGAGTAAAAGTAAAACTTTTAGGGGATAGATTTCCTAGAGAAGATGATTTTATTAGACCTTTAGGTATTCAAAAAAATAGAGGAACTAATGGGGATTTGCATATAGATATAATATATCCAGCAGTTCCTGTTGGAAACATAAGTCCTAATGTTAGTTCTGAAAGTTTAAATGTTAGATGGTTTAAAAGAGAAGAGTTAGATAATTTAAACTTATTTCCAGATATATTAATTACTTATGATTATATAGTTAAATACATAATAAAATAAGAATTCAATTTGAATTCTTTTTTTCAACCTTATATTGAATGATAATATCATTAGCTTTTTTGTCTTTTATTATCGCCGCTAAAACGGTATCATCTTTTTTATAATGTTCATTTATTTTAGAATTATCTAGTAAACGACAAATAAGTCGGTCTTTAGAGAATAATTCTAATCTTCCCCATATGAATTCTTCTTTTTTATCATTAATTAAAAGTAGTTCAATATCATCTGGATTAGATTCATTTCTCCATTCATCAAGTTGTTCTTCACTTCTAGCATTTATAATATTTTCATCATTATAATAAGCAATATCTATTTTTTGTTCAATCATTTCTTTTTCTTTTAAATGATTTAATAAACTATCATCAATTACTTGAAATTTAATTTTACTTAAAATATCATCTTCTAAAATAATCATGTGTTCTAAATAAGTATTGTCCATTTGTAATAGTTCTTTAGAATCATGATATAAATTACCTACTAAATATCCACATAGACCTTTTTCATGGTCGACGTATAAGTATATTAAAACTAAAGCATCAACTAATTCTAGTTTATACTTTTTACCAATTCGTTTAATATCTTTCCATTTATTAACAACAATCCATTTTTTTTCTAGTTCTCTAAAACTACAATCATATAACTTCATAACTTACCTCTGTTTATTTTCTTTGTTTTTATTATGGACAATTATCTTATAATTATTATATCGTATTTTTACTTTACATACAAGTAAAAGCATGATATAATACCATAAGTTTGGGGTGAATTTATGAAAGATATTAGAAATATTGCGATTATAGCCCATGTAGACCATGGTAAAACAACTATTGTTGACCAACTATTAAAATATTCAGGAACTTTCAGAGACAATGAACAAGTTGATACTAGAGTAATGGATTCTAATGATTTGGAAAGAGAAAGAGGAATAACTATATTAGCTAAAACAACAGCTATTGAACATAAAGGATGTCATATTAATATTTTAGATACACCAGGACATGCTGATTTTGGTGGAGAAGTAGAAAGAATTATGAACATGGTAGATGGTGTTTTACTTGTTGTTGATGCTTATGAAGGGACAATGCCACAAACAAGGTTTGTTTTAAAAAAAGCATTAGAAGCTAAAGTAACACC